>USJD01000117.1 GCA_900554835.1 uncultured Prevotella sp.
GAATCTGGCTTACCAAACGAACTGTGTAAGGGAAGTCTGCAGGAATCTGGCCCTTCAAACCACGCCATGCCAAGTGACCGTGACCAATCTCACGACGACCTACGCCGCGCTGAGCCTTAGCCTCACCTGTAGAGAATGGAGGGAAGTTATAGTGAAGGAGGAAGCGCTGGTAGCTCTTCTCAAGCACACCATCGATAAGCTTCTCATCCATCTTTGTACCAAGAGTACATGTAGAGAGAGACATAGTCTCACCACGCTGGAAGATAGCGCTTCCGTGAGGCATTGGGAGTGGAGACACCTCGCACCAGATAGGGCGGATATCTGTAGTAGCACGACCATCAAGACGCAAGCCCTCATCGAGGATGCAACGACGCATAGCATCGCGCATTACGTCATCATAGTAGCGGGTAGCCTCAGCGTGCTTCTCCTCCAAGTCTTCCTCAGAGAGATCAGTATGAGCAGCGTCATACTTCTCAAGGAAGTCAGCCAAAACCTTGTCGAAAGCATCCTGACGAGCATGCTTCTCCAAAGCCTGGTGGTTGATATCGTAAGCTGGCTTGTAAAGCTCAGACTTGATCTGCTCACGGAGTTCCTCGTCGTTGATCTCATGATCATACTCACGCTTCACGTCAGTACCCTTCTCCTTAGCCAACTCATACTGGAGCTCGCACATAGGCTTGATAGCCTCGGCAGCAGCCTTGAGGGCACCGATCAGATCCTGCTCAGAAACTTCCTTCATCTCACCTTCCACCATCATGATGTTCTCCTTGGTAGCACCAACCATGATATCCATGTCAGCCTCTTCCATCTGCTGGAATGTAGGGTTAACAACATACTCACCATTGATACGAGCTACACGAACCTCAGAGATGTAGTGCTCGAAAGGAATATCTGAACAAGCCATGGCAGCTGAAGCAGCGAAACCTGCAAGGGCATCTGGCTGGTCAACACCATCGGCTGAGAGCAACATTACCTGTACGTAAACTTCTGCATGGTAGTTAGAAGGGAAAAGTGGACGCAAAGCACGGTCCACAAGGCGAGAGGTAAGGATCTCCTCATCGCTGGCTTTGCCTTCGCGCTTGGTGAAACCACCAGGGAAACGACCTGCAGCACTGTACTGCTCACGATAATCTACTTGCAAAGGCATGAAATCTGTACCCGGAACTGCATCCTTTGCTGCACAAACAGTTGCGAGAAGCACTGTGTTACCCATGCGGAGAACCGCAGCACCATCAGCCTGTTTTGCAACTTTTCCGGTCTCAATTGTGATGGTTCTTCCATCAGGCAACTGAACACTTTTTGTAATTACGTTCATCTAAAATTTAAAAACTTATTGTTTTGTCTAACATCTAATATCTAAAACGCTGCAAAGATACCTTTTTAATTATTAATAAACGAATAAATGTGCAACTATTTTCTGCTTTTTTAAATATTTTATCTATCTAAGAGACCATATTCACAATTTTATTGCTACCTTTGCAGTCGATAATTTTGCAAAATACAGAAATTCATGAAAATAACCAGATTTTTTTCAGTGGCAGTGATCATGGTTGCTGCGCTGGCTTTCACTTCTTGTCATAACAAGAAATTTCATATCAACGGCAACATTACTGAAGCCAAGGACTCCATGCTCTACCTGGAGAATATCGGTCTGAACGGTCCTGAGAAAATAGACTCGGTGAAGTTGGGCGAAGACGGTTCCTTCGCTTTCGAAGAAAACGCCATGGACTCTGTTTCTCCTGAGTTCTATCGCCTGCGTATTGCCAACCAGACCATCAACCTCTCTATTGACTCTACGGAAACCATCCTCGTAAAGGCTGCATACCCTACGATGGCTTACAAATACGAGGTGGAAGGTTCGGAGAACTGTTCTACCATCAAGGAACTGTCGCTCAAGCAGATGAACCTGCAGGCTACCATCAACAGTATCACCAAAAATCCAAACATGGGAGTTGACTCCATGAACGTGGCAATAGCTCAGGTGATCAACAGCTACAAGCAGGACATCAAGACCCGGTATATCTTCAAGGCTCCAATGAAGGCTTCTTCCTACTATGCTCTTTTCCAGACCATTCAGGTAGGTGGCACCAACACCCTGCTGTTCAATCCACGCAACAACAAGGATGACATCAAGGTGTTTGCTGCCGTGGCTACCAGTTGGGATACTTACTATCCTAACGCTGAGCGTGGCAAGAACCTCCACAACATCGCCATCCAGGGCATGAAGGACGTTCGCATCATGGAAAGCCAGATGGCAGAGCGACAGATTGATGCCAGCAAGGTGAGCGTAAATGGATGCATCAACCTCTCGCTGACAGACAACAAGGGTGTGGTACGCAATCTTACCGACCTCAAGGGCAAGGTAGTGCTGCTCGACTTCCATCTCTTTGCCAATAGAGAGAGTACCAAACGTATTATGATGCTCCGCGACCTTTACAACAAGTATCATGCTGCAGGTCTGGAGATTTATCAGGTATCCGTAGATCCAGACGAGCATTTCTGGAAGACTTCTACTGCCGGAATCCCCTGGATTTGTGTGCGCGACGAAGATGGCATTCAGGGACAAAGCCTGGCAAGCTATAATGTGCAGAGCATCCCTACCTTCTTCCTGATAGACCGCAACAATACCTTGCAGGCTCGCGATGCACAGATCAAGGACATCGATGCAGCTATCAAGAGTCTTCTGTAAGACCTTCAAGGGTCTTCTATAAGAAAAGGTTTCTAACTAACTTACCCTATCAACATTCATCAACATGGACAGATAAAACCATTAAAAATTATAAACTTAATACACTAAAAAATGAACAAGAAATTCTTTTCTTTAGCAGCCTTTGCTCTCATCACTTTGGGAGCACAGGCTAAAGTTAAATTGCCACACATTCTCGGTGACAACATGGTTATCCAGCAAAACTCAGAAGCCAATCTCTGGGGATGGGACAAGCCTGGTACGGAAGTGAAGGTCACCACATCCTGGTCTTCCCAGAAATATTCTGTGAAAACCGGGAAAGACGGCAAATGGGCTGTGAAGGTGTTGACACCAAAAGCCAGTTATACGCCGCTTTCCATCACCTTTGATGACGGAGACCAGACAACTCTCAACAATATCTTAGCGGGTGAAGTATGGGTTTGTGCCGGACAGAGCAACATGGAAATGCCAGTCAAGGGATTCGGCAACTGCCCTGTGAAAGGCTACAACAAGGCGGTGGTGAGAGCCAACCAGTATAAAGGCGTTCACTACGTGAAGATTCCGAGCGTGATGAGCAGCAAGCCGCTGGACGATGCCAACTGCGAATGGAAGGTAATCAGCCCGGAAACCGTGGGCGATGCTTCAGCCACCGGCTATTTCTTTGCGCAGGTGGTAAACAAGGCGCTGAATGTGCCTGTGGGACTGGTGATGGCAAACAAGGGCGGAAGCCGAGTAGAGAGCTGGTTAGACCGTGACTATCTGAAGAAGAACACGAAGGAAGACCTCGACTCCATCAAGATGACGAAGAATCCTAAGTTCAAGTGGGACTTCCTCTACCCTCTTCTCTGGGGCAACGGAACCTTCCATCCTATCCTCAACTACAGCGTAAAGGGTATTCTCTTCTACCAGGGCTGCTCCAATGTGGGCGACCCGGCAGGTCAATACACCCAGCGCCTTGCCGACCTCGTAGCCCAGTGGCGCAGAGACTTCAAGCAGGGCGAACTGCCATTCTATTTCGTGCAGATTGCACCTTATCATAATGGTGATGTGAATGGCGATGCAGGTCCAAGACTCCGTGAGCAGCAGTTTAACGCTGCCAAGGTGATTCCTAACAGCGGCATCGTGTGCACCGAAGACCTGGTTTATCCATACGAGGTAGAGCAGATTCATCCATGCCAGAAGCAGCCTGTGGGCGAGCGCCTTGCCCTGCAGGCCCTGAGCAAGACCTATGGCATGAAGGGACTCTTCTGCGAGAGCATGACCTTCAAGGAGATGAAGATTGTTGGCGACACCGTGAAGGTTCACTTCGACAACACCTACGGAGCCTACAACCGCTTTGAAGGCATCAAGGGCTTCGAGGTAGCCGGCGAGGACAAGGTGTTCCATCCTGCCACAGCCAAGCATTTCTGGCAGGAAGGCGGCAACGACGGTTGGAACGAGTGCATCATCGTAACCAGTCCTGAGGTAAAGAAGCCAGTGGCTTTGCGCTATTGCTTCCGCAACTTCCAGCTCGGCAACATGGCGAATGCAGGCGGTCTGCCTCTCTTCCCATTCCGTACAGACAATTGGTAATCATCAAAATATCAACAGCGGTCGATCTTTGCCTGAATCAAAGACCGGCCGCTTTTCGATTATAACATGATGATAAATCCTTTTCCATTATACATTAATCTTAATATGAGTCACGTTTTAGATAAATTCAAGTTTTGCCCCGTTTGCGGTTCTCCGCATTTCGAGATCAACAACATCAAAAGCAAGAAATGCAAAGATTGCGGTTTCAGTTATTACCTCAATGCCAGCAGCGCCACAGTTGCCCTCATCGTCAATGAGAAGGATGAACTCTTAGTGGTCCGCCGTAAGAATGACCCAGGCAAAGACATGCTCGACATGCCAGGCGGTTTTGTCGATATGGACGAGACGGGTGAGGAGGCCATGGCACGAGAAGTAAAAGAAGAGACGGGTCTGGAAACTACGGAAGTCAGCTATCAGTTCAGCTATCCCAACACCTATCTTTATTCCGGCTTCTTAGTTCATACGCTCGATATGTTTTTCAAGGTGAAGGTCAAGGACTTATCTCATGTAGAAGCTATGGATGATGCTGCCGCCTACTACTGGATTCCATTCTCAGAAATAGATATAGACAAGTTTGCTTTTGATTCCATCAAAAAGGGACTTACCAGATTTCTAATGGATCTTCGTTAAGCCACAGATAAATCTTCGTTCCATGAGGGTGTGCCATAAGTCAAATCCCTATACGCATAAAAAGTCCCACAGATTTCACAGATTACACAGTTTTTTTTGCTTCAAAAAGATTTGTATAATCTGTGAAATCCGTGGGACTATGTATTTTATTTTTCAGCCTCCTATTGTCTGCTCCTTTCATCTGCTTTTTGCAGCAACGCATGGTGAGCCTCATCAGTTCTCCCCGTTTTACATCACTCCATCTGTATTTTGCAAATGTAGTGAATTTCGCTCTGTCAAACCATCTTTTTTCTCCCAAAACATTTAAAAAACTAAAAAAAAACACTATATAATAAGGTATAAGCAAAAAGTTTATTTACTTTTGCAACCAAAAGTAATTGTGTAGAAGCTTATGCAAGAAAATTTAGTAATCGTCGAGAGCCCTGCAAAGGCAAAGAAAATCGAAGAGTTTTTAGGTAAAGACTATAAGGTGATGTCTTCTTACGGCCACATTCGTGACCTGAAAAAGAAGGAACTTAGTATAAACGAGCAAACCATGGAACCAGACTACGAGATTCCTGATGAAAAGAAAAAGCTCGTTACAGAATTGAAAGCAACTGCAAAGAAAGCCAAGAAGATCTGGTTGGCTTCCGATGAGGACCGCGAGGGAGAAGCCATCAGCTGGCACCTTTGCGAAGTTCTCGGATTGGATGAAGAGAAGACAAGCCGTATCGTCTTCCACGAAATTACAAAACCGGCTATCTTGGATGCTATTCAGCACCCACGCCACTTGGACATGAACTTAGTGAATGCCCAACAGGCTCGCCGTGTCCTCGACCGACTGGTGGGTTTCAAGCTTTCTCCAGTACTTTGGCGCAAGGTGAAACCTGCTCTCTCTGCTGGTCGCGTACAGAGCGTAGCCGTCAGACTCATCGTAGAACGTGAGCGCGAAATCCAGAAGTTCAAGAGCGAATCTTACTACCGTGTTTCTGCCATCTTCGCATTGATCAACGAAAACGGAAATGCTACGGAAGTGAAGGCTGAACTGGACAAGCGTTTCAAAACACATGAGGAAGTAGAGGCTTTTCTGGAAAAATGCAAGGATGCCAAGTTTACAGTAGAAGCTGTCAACAAGAAACCTCTGAAGCGCACACCAGCCCCTCCTTTCACAACCTCTACTCTACAGCAGGAGGCTGCCAGAAAGTTGGGATTCACCGTGAGCCAGACCATGATGATTGCCCAGAAATTGTACGAAAGCGGACGCATCACCTACATGCGTACCGATAGCGTCAACCTCTCCACCCTCTGCACCAATGCCAGCAAGGATGAAATCATCAAGGTATATGGAAGCGAATACAGCCAGCCACGCGCCTACCACACCCATTCCAAGGGAGCACAGGAAGCGCACGAGGCTATCCGCCCTACCTATATGAATGAGACTTCTATCGATGGAACCAGTCAGGAGAAACGACTCTATGAACTGATCTGGAAACGCACCATCGCCTCTCAGATGGCTGATGCGCAGATAGAGAAAACAACGATCAACATTCATATCGACAATGCTGAGGAGAAATTCGTTGCCAATGGTGAAGTCATCACCTTCGACGGATTCATCAAGGTTTACCGCGAGTCAACTGATGATGAAGATGGTACAGAAGATGCAACACACATCCTCCCTGCCATGAAGGAAGGAGACGAACTGCAGCGCCGCGAAATCACCGCTACAGAGAAATTCTCGGCAGCACCTCTGAGATATACCGAGGCCAGTCTGGTAAAGAAACTCGAAGACTTAGGAATCGGCCGTCCTTCTACCTATGCGCCAACCATCAGCACCATCCAGCAACGTGAATACGTGCAGAAGGGCGACAAGAAGGGCGTTGAGCGTTCCTATACCATCGATTCGCTGAAGGGAATCAAGGTGACACAGAGAGTGAAGAAGGAAATAGCAGGCAACGAAAAGGGAAAACTGCTGCCTACAGATATCGGAATCGTTGTCAACGACTTCCTGATGGAAAACTTCCCTGGCATCATGGACTACAACTTCACAGCCAATGTGGAACAGAAGTTTGATGACATTGCCGAAGGAAAGACCGAATGGAACAAGTGGATGAAGACATTCGACAAGGACTTCGAGCCGGAAGTAAGCAAAGTGATGAATGCCCGCAGCGAGCACAAGGCTGGCGAAAGAGAATTGGGAACAGATCCTAAGACAGGCAAACCGGTATTCGTCAAGATAGGCCGATTTGGTCCTGTGGCACAGATCGGTTCTGCCGAAGACAAGGACAAGCCACTCTTTGCCCAGCTCCCTTCCAACCTGAGTATCGAAACCATTACGCTGGAAGAGGCACTGGAACTTTTCAAGCTTCCTCGCGAACTCGGAGAGTTTGAGGGCACCAAGGTGAGCGTAGGTACAGGTCGCTTCGGTCCATACGTGCAGCACAACCGCAAATATGTTTCCATTCCTAAGGGAGAAGATCCGATGACCATCACTCTCGACAGAGCCATCGAACTCATTCAGGAGAAGAGAGAGACTGAGCAGAAACGTCACCTCAAGAGCTTCGCCGAAGATGAGAAGCTGGAACTTCTGAACGGAAAATATGGTCCTTACATCGCCTACGATGGTAAGAACTACCGACTCCCAAAGAACAAGATGGAGAATGTAGAAGCACTCACCTATGAAGAGTGCATGACCATCATCAAGGAAGCACCGGAGCCAAAAACGGCACGTCGCAGGAAATAAAAACGCAGATAGAACAACAAGAGAGAAATGAAATCAATCATCATCATAGGATATATGGGCGCCGGCAAAACAACTGTCGGCAAAGCCCTTGCCAAGGAACTCGGCGTCATGTTTTATGACCTGGATTGGTATATAGAAAGCAGGATGCGCAAGACCGTGAAGCAAATCTTCGACGAAATGGGAGAAGAGGGATTCCGACAGATAGAGCACAACATGCTGCACGAAGTAGCTGAGTTTGAGAATGTTATCGTCAGTTGCGGTGGAGGCACACCTTGCTTCTTCGACAACATAGACTATATGAACCAATGCGGAGAAACCGTCTATCTGAAAGCATCCGCAGAAACACTTTACGAACATCTGAAGATGGGCAAGGGAGTACGCCCTCTGCTGCTCAACAAGACACCAGAGGAGGTTCAGGTATTCATCAGAGAACAGCTCAAGCAGCGCGAGCCTTTCTACAGCAAAGCAAAGCATATATTCGACATCAGCGTGATGGATGATTTCGATAAAATCAATGATACCGTCCAGCAGCTACGCAAGCAGTTGGGCATTTAAAAAAGAATGATCAGTAAAGGTAAGCACCCGCAGAAAAAGGTAGCTTACCTTTATCACGTCAATATCAAAACAACATTTATAATACAGACTAATAGCAAGAACAAGAACAGAAAATGAAGAAATGGACTATTGAAGACTCGAAGGAGCTCTACAACATCAGCGGTTGGGGCACTTCTTACTTTGGCATCAACGAAAAGGGTGATGTCTATGTAACTCCATGCAAGGACAATACGCAGATAGACCTGCGCGACATCATGGACGAGTTGGCATTACGAGACATCAACGCTCCCGTACTGCTCCGTTTCCCAGACATCCTCGACAACCGCATTGAGAAGACAGCCAGCTGTTTTCAGAAAGCCAAGGAAGAGTATGGATACAAGGGAGAAAACTTTGTCATCTATCCTATCAAGGTAAACCAGATGCAGCCTGTCGTGGAGGAAATCATCTCTCACGGTAAGAAGTTCAACCTCGGACTGGAGGCGGGTTCCAAACCAGAACTTCATGCCGTCATTGCCGTGCAGGCTCAGAGCGACTCGCTCATCATCTGCAACGGTTACAAGGACGAGAGTTATATCGAACTTGCCTTGCTGGCACAGAAGATGGGCAAGCGCATCTTCATCGTGGTGGAGAAACTCAACGAGCTGGACATCATCGCCAAGGTGGCTAACAAGCTCAATGTGAAACCCAACATCGGCATCCGCATCAAGCTCGCTTCTTCAGGCTCTGGCAAATGGGCAGAGAGTGGTGGCGATGCATCGAAGTTCGGTTTGACAAGTGCCGAACTCCTTACCGCCCTCAACAAGATAGAGGAGATGGGCTTCCACGACTGCCTGCGCCTCATCCACTTCCACATCGGAAGCCAGATTACCAAGATCCGCCGCATCCAGACTGCCCTCCGCGAAGCAGCACAGTTCTATATCAACCTCCACAAGATGGGCTACAATGTAGATTTCGTAGATTGTGGTGGTGGTCTTGGCGTGGATTACGACGGCACCCGCTCTTCCAGCAGCGAAAGTTCCGTGAACTACTCCATCCAGGAATATGTGAACGACTGTGTCTATACCTTCGTGGATGCAGCCAACAAGAATAATATCGAGCATCCTAACCTCATCACCGAGAGTGGCCGTTCGCTTTCAGCCCACCACTCCGTATTGGTCATCGACGTATTGGAGACCGCTTCCCTGCCGGAAATGCCAGAGGAGTTTGAGGCAAAGGAAACCGACCATCAGTTGGTCAAGGATCTGTATGAGATATGGGACAATCTGAATCCACGCAACATGCTGGAAGACTGGCATGATGCAGAGCAGATACGTGAAGAGGCATTGCAGCTCTTCTCTCACGGCATCGTAGATCTGAAGACCCGTGCAGAGATTGAGGCGATGTACTGGAGCGTGTGCCACGAAATCAACAGTCTTTCCAAGCACATGAAGCATGTACCGGAGGAACTCAGAGGATTGGACAAGATTCTTGCAGACAAGTATTTCTGCAACTTCTCCCTGTTCCAGAGTCTGCCAGACAGTTGGGCCATCGACCAGCTCTTCCCTATCATGCCTATCCAGCGCCTGGACGAGCGTCCAACCCGTAATGCCACCTTGCAGGACATCACCTGCGACAGCGACGGAAAGATAGCGAATTTCGTGACCGACGGACATATCGGCAATGTTCTCCCTCTCCATCCATTGAAGAAGAATGAGCCATACTATCTCGGTGTGTTCCTCGTAGGAGCTTATCAGGAAATCTTGGGTGACATGCACAATCTCTTCGGCGACACCAATGCTGCCCATATCTCTGTAAAGGACGGCAAGTACTGCATCGACCAGATATTCGACGGCGAGACCGTGGAAGAGGTTTTGGACTACGTACAGTACAATCCTAAGAAACTCGTCCGCCAGTTGGAGCAGTGGGTGACCAAGAGTGTGAAGGAAGGCAAGATTTCGCTCGATGAGGGCAAGGAATTCTTGGGCACCTATCGCAATGGTCTCTTCGGATACACTTATCTTCAGTAAGTGAAGAGTGAAGAACGAAGTGTGAAGAGTGAAGAATTCAATTGCTTTTCTATTAAACATTAAACACTACACATTAAACATTATAACAATGGAAAAAGTAACAGTAGTAAAGGTAGGCGGTGCCATTGTAGAAGACAGCGAGCAGTTGGCACAGCTCCTGAAGGATTTCGCAGCCATTCCTGGCAAGAAGGTATTGGTGCATGGCGGTGGTCGCCGTGCCACCAAGGTAGCTGCAGCCCTCGGCATCGAGAGCAAGATGGTGAACGGTCGCCGTATCACCGATGCAGACATGCTGGAAGTGGTGACCATGGTTTATGGTGGACTGGTCAACAAAAACCTGGTGGCAAAACTCCAGGCAAACGGTGTGAATGCATTGGGTCTGACAGGAGCCGATATGGATGTCATCCACAGTCATAAGCGCCCATTGAAGGACGGTATCGACTTCGGCTTTGTAGGCGATGTGGAACGTGCCAACGGCAAGATGCTCCAGACATTGCTGGAAGAAGACATCACTCCAGTAATGGCTCCGCTGACCCATGACGGCAAGGGCAATATCCTCAACACCAATGCCGACACCATCGCCAGCGAGACCGCCAAGGCACTGGCTCCTTACTACGATGTGACATTGATATACAGTTTTGAAAAGAAAGGCGTGCTCAGCAATCCTGAGGATGACGACAGCGTGATTCCAGTGATTACCCATGCCGATTTTGAGAGATATAAAGCAGATGGTACCGTGGCAGGCGGCATGATTCCTAAGTTGGAGAATGCCCTTGCAGCCATCGATGCTGGTGTGAAAGAGGTGATTATCACCCTTGCTACCGCCATCGACGGAAAGCACGGAACGGTGATTAAGTGAAGAACGAAGAGTGAAGAGTGAAGAATTCATC
>USJD01000118.1 GCA_900554835.1 uncultured Prevotella sp.
CATAGATTTTACTAAAGGGCTATTTATCAAGCATAAAGATGACTGAGTAGTTACGCAACAAGAAAGCGATGATTAAATAAAACAAAAAACATTATAAATATAAATGAAAGTAAAATGAAAAGATTGATTGACTTTTGCTTGCTTCTCCTGATGGTATTCTGGGGAAGCAATGCTTGGGCGGACAAGACGATGACATTCAGTGCCACATATCCGACAAGCGATTGTAACCTAGCCAAACTGAACGTTTCCGCAGGAAGTTCCCAATCGATTGAAAATGGAGGCATTACTTTGAAAATCACTGCAGCAAGCAATGACAATGCCAGTTGGAACACTGCCGTTGCTGATGGTTCTAACCATGGACAAACGATTGCGCTAAAGACAGGTGCCAAAATCACGATTTCAAGCTCATCAGCAGAAACGAAGATTACAAAAATTGTATTCAATTTTGAAAACAATAATAAAGGGTACTTTGCTAAAAGCCCAACTACAGGCGGCAATTTAAGTGATGTCACCACACAAATTGTCACCACACAAACCTGGTCATCAGACCAAGGTGCAAATTCTGTATCCCTTACCAATAATAGTGCAGATAAAGCCTACATCACCTCCATTGACATCACTTATAAAACAGGTGGCTTGGACAATCATACGGTACAGGCTTACCCTTACACATGGAATTTCACAGACGAGAGCCTATGGAAAAATTCAGAAAGCCAATTCGTAACTGAAATTTGGACATATAGCACTAAAGAAGGAGCCGATGAATGGCGAAACTCACCTACTGTTTCCACAGGTTATGATGTGGACTTACTTCGTGGTCTTCGCTTCACAGTTCACGTATGCGCAGATAGAAGAGGAAAATGCGTTTCCCTTCCAAAAACAGCCACCATCATCATTCCTTCTCTTCATAAAGGACAGAAGGTAAAGATTCATTATACGGGCGTAGGCATTCTTCCGACGACCAACCTGGAAGTTTCTCAATAAAGAACGAACGATATAGAAATATACAAAGTGACTCAAGATGGCGATGCCATCCTAACAGTTGACCCTAACAACACAACTGATGTTTGGGGAGTATGGATTTCGCAAATCTCTGTACTTGATGCCGCACCTGTTCTTACCATGACAACACCTGCGAACAAAGCAACAGGAGTCGATCCTAACCTCAGCTCCATCACGGTGACTTCTGAAAAAGCATTGTGGGCTTACAATGTCAATGGAACCAAGACTCTTACGGAACAAACCATCAAGGCCACATTGACCTCTGACGACGAAAACAACAACATGGTAGTAACTGCCACTTTTACCGCAGGTGAAACTGGCGTGAAAGAACTCAACTTTACACTACCCCAAGGCAAGTCGTTGGAGTCAGCTACCACATATACCTTGAATATTCCTGTAAATGTGATCATGGAGACTTCGGGTACGGGCAACAAGAACTGCAGCTTCACATTCTCAACCAAGGGATTGAGCTATTCGGGAGCATACAATGGAAATACAAAAATTGAAGCTAATCCATATACGGTTTCCAGACTCGACAACAACCAAGTGGTGTTTGCTTTCGAAGAAAATCTTGTGAAAACAGCCGACTTCAAAGTCATCGTATCCGATGGTACGACAGTAAAGACATATACCCAGAATTCTAAAGAATGCTTCTTTATTAATGATAACAAGAGTCTTTGCGTGCCTGTTCAATTAAAAGCAGGTAAGCATTGTTCCATCACTATTACTGCCGGTAGCCTGCAAGATGCTACAGAAGGCTCTACCTTGAAGAACAATCAGATTGTATTGGACTTGATTAGCTCCTTGAAAGGTATGAACCTGAGTATGACCACTCCATACAATCAGAACGCGGCTCCTCTCACCACACGTATCATCTTGTCTGCCAATGGCAATATCAAGAACGATAATGTAATAACAGCGACTCTCGAGGGAAAAAGCGCAGACGGAAGCCAGACCCACACCGTGGAAAATGTGACGGGTATCGTAAATGGCAACAAACTTGTATTTACGCCCACAGAAGATCAGCAGCTTTATCCCAACTATACCTATACTTTACACTTGAACGAAAAGGCAGAACTTCGAGATGTAAAAGATGGAACGTTGGACGATGACACCTTTGTATTTACAACAGCCAAAGTGACAGGTAACGCACCAATAGTAGAATCTACGTCCCCTGTAGCAGGATCTACCATACAAGTGGAAGATGTTCAGCCGACTACAGACAAGAAGAAGATAAAAATAACATTCAATGAAGACATCCAACTTTTGGATGGTGCCTTGATTTTCTGTCGCCCTATGGGTGGTAGCGAAAGCTATAAATCTCTAGAATACTACAGTGTAAGAAGCGACAGCGACAATCCTATTCATGTCGAAGGAAACAAATTGTGGTTTGATTACTCTGATCAGGACTTATTCTATGGCATGCGCTATGAGGTGACAATTCCTACATACGCCATTGTAGGAAATGGCGGGAAGCCAATGGATCAAAACTTCAAGTTCTATTTCGAGACCCCTAAGCCTAAAGAGATCACTGACTCTCGTGATAAAAAAGATGTTTATACCTGGGATTTCACAAATATCTCACCCTCCACTTTCAAAAAAATCGAAGAAAGCGTAAAGGAGAAAAATACCTATTGGGGGACGAAAAACGACGGCGCTGATATTGAATACGGAAGTAGCAATGCACGCAACATATCATTTGCACAAGGACAAGAGATAAAAGCAGGCAATACCATTCTGCCTGAACTAAGAGGCTTGCTGTTCAACTTAGTGAAATACGATAGCAACAGATTCCAAATAGTATGTAAAAATGGGTCAAAAGCCAAAGGTGACACCTATCTGTCCCTCAAAGGTAACACACATTACGTCACCATTCAGTCGGTTCCTGCCAAGGCAAAGGTTTACATAGAACACAATATCAGTAAGAATGAGATGTTCAATCTGAACACATTAGGCGTCGATAGCCTCGAAACATTTACAAACTGTAATAGTAATCGCGTTTCTGTCTATCAACTCGGGAATACGACCAAGGACTTAACTTTCTGTGTACAGAACTGCAAACTATACCGCATAGCCATCGTCAAGGACAACAAGACTATAGGAGACAAAGATAAAGATTACATCAAGTATGCCACATATAGCCAGAGCTACCCTGTAGATTACAGCTTGAACGCGATTCTCAACGGAACGGAAGTCACTGCCTACAGTGTCTCTGCCGACTATCAGTCGAATGCCACCTTCGTGAATTTCACGAAATTGCCGAACAACCAATCCGATTCTGGCGAAGGTGTCATCTTGAAGACTTCCGGCAACTTAGGTGAGAGCCATCCTATCTTCACCACGGATGTCAACAACACTACTCCCCAAAAGCCTACAAGTAATGCCTTGGTAGGAACAACAGGTGACAAAGCGACTACTGAATTTGACAAAGCGAAGAAAGATGGCTATCAGAACTACATCTTGACCACCAAGTATTTCCACTTGGACAAGGAAGATCAGGTGATAGATGGCAACCGACAGTGTTTCTATAAATGGGTAAAAGGCGATGCCAAGAGCAACTTAGCATACTTGCAGCTGAAGAATCCAAGCAATGCCAATGCAGCCAAGACCGTCATTTATTTGGACTGGTTTGGCGATACCACGGGTATCCATGGCATGACTGCTCCATCACAGGTCACCAGTGGCAAAACCTATTACACCTTGGATGGAAGAAAAGTAACAAGTCCTACCCAGAAAGGTATCTACATCATCAATGGTAAGAAGATAATAATCAAATAAAAAAGTAAAAAGATGAAAAGGACATATATATCCCCCATGGCTGAGACCATCAAGCTCAACCTTTCCTCTTCTGTCCTGGAAGAAGGCGTAGGAGTCGGACCTGCTTCTCTAGGTGCTGATGCCTCCCAGGGTATGCAAGCCAAGCAATTTGACACTTGGAACTTTGACGACGAGGAAGAGGAAGAAAAGCAAAGCAATATTTGGGAATAATTGCCAATGCTACCATCAAGGAAATTGGCAAATTTCTCGCTAATTAATTGAGATAATGACAGAGATGGGCAAATCATTGCAAAAATATTTGGCTGTTTTAGAAAAATATGTAACTTTGCAGCCGCAAATGTAAACTTGCCTTCAGAAACCAAAAAAGTCCCGCTGTTAGGATGAAATTCCTTACAGCGGGACTTTTTTCGTGATGTCCTCGACTCTCTATCGAGCGGGGGATAAAGATCATAATCTTACAGCATAACCTTCTTCCTGATCAATGGAATTTACCACATACGAGTGCCTTCCCTCTGGAAGAAAAACAAAGCTGCACACGAGAATCTCTCTTAAAAGATAATCTCTTTAATTTCTGCTTTTTGCCTTAGAGGCAAGAGCCTCGCGGCGATCACGAAGAATGCTCTGGCATCTGCTGATTGCCTGATTCTGATTTTCTTCGTTAACCTTTACTAAACAATCGTTCATAACCTAATGTGTTTTGATAAACCTATTGTGATTTGAATACGTTGCAAAGATAGAGCATTCTGATAAAAAATGAAAGAAAATCCTATTAAAATGCACTGCTTTTAGTTGATTTTTTGATTTACGTCAATTTGAAAGCCTTTTGTATCCCAATTTTCATGTAATATTCACACGATTCGTAGTATTTATAGGGATATTACTACGAGAAAATGGGGAAATCCTTCTGAAATCTCATTTTTTTTTGCGAACTTTGCAACCGAAAATGGATTCTTCTAAAAGAGATTGTTTTCTTCCAGAGATAATTCCATACATGAATAGAGAGAAGGGGATGAAGAATTCCATAGGAATATTGGTATATATAAAATAATAAAGGTATGAAAAAAGTAATTCTATTGACTGCTATGGTGCTGGCTTGTACTACTGGCAGTATGGCAAATGAACTCAGCGAGTGCTCTCTTTCGGAGTTGATCAGTACTCCTGTTAAGAAAACTACAAAGAAGACAAACAAGAAGGCTACAAGCAAGAAAACAACAAGCAAGAAGACAACAAGCAAGAAGACAAGCTCAACTAAGTCTTCTACTAAAGCTTCTACTGCGGCAACCTCTGCCACCAGTACTTCTGCAACAACAAATACAAAAACAACAACTCCTGCTACTGCCACTTCTGCTACTTCAACCTCTGCTGGTTCTGCAATAGCTGGTATCCTCGGTGGTTTGCTTGGAGGAGGCACTTCTGGTAGCACAGGC
The DNA here is from genome assembly GCA_900554835.1 of uncultured Prevotella sp. Lineage (GTDB taxonomy): Bacteria > Bacteroidota > Bacteroidia > Bacteroidales > Bacteroidaceae > Prevotella. The sequence continues at coordinate 5,208 of USJD01000118.1, forward strand.
AGTACTGCGGGAACCATTATCAATGGAATTTTGAACAATGTAATCGGATCTGGTACTTTCAGTAAAGAGAGTCTTTGTGCTCATACTTGGAAATACAGCAAGCCTGGTTGTGCTTTTACTTCTGAAAATCTGCTTGCCAAAGCAGGTGGCGAGATTGCTGCTAATAAGATAGAGGAGCAGTTGGAAGGTTATTACAAGAAAGCAGGTTTCTCCAACTCAAACACTTATTTCAAGTTTAATACAGATGGAAGTTTTGAGTCAAAAATAGATGGCAAGTCATGGAAAGGTACTTATACTTTTGATGAGAAGACACATGCCATCACAATGAAGGGACTCCTGCTCAGCGTTTCCGGCTATGCCACCCAAACAACCAATGGTGTCAGCCTTCTTTTTGAATCCAAGAAACTCCTTACCTTAGTTCAGACATTGACAGCTCTCAGCGGTAATTCTACACTTGGCACTATCGGCAATATCACCAAGAATTATGATGGAGTACGTGTAGGTTTTGAAATGAGTAAGTAATTTCTCATTCATCTATTGAGAGATTATATAGTAATGATTATATTGCTATTATTTATATAGCAGAAAAAATCCCCTTAGAGATAGCTTGAATCAGGCTTTCACTAAGGGGACATTTTATCTCTTTCGCTTTAAAGTTTTCTTTTTACTTGATTTCAACTTTTAGCGGAGTTTTCAATGCCTCAAGATAATCCTTGATGCGAATCTGCCATTCGGTATAGCTGCGAACATCATATTTGCTCCATGCAGCTCCGAAGTAATAGCTGAACTTTTCACCATTCTTCAAGCCAGTCTTGATGCCTAACGCATGACCGGTAGCACCATCGTGCTTCTTGTCGAAAAGCTGGTAGTAGGTGTTGTCAATGCCATAAGGGAAGAGTACACCTACATATACCTGAGACTGGTTACCCTCTATGTTGTCGGTAGGGTCTGCATAACTTACGTAGTCTTTTGCGAAAGTTTTAGTCTCGGTATCTTCCTCATGGATTGGGAAACCTGTAGCAAAGTCGGTAGGGTGGGTGAGACCATCATACCAGACTGTCATCTTATTGAAGTTGCTGCCCTTGTCGAGAGAAATGATACGGTGCTCTACTACGTTCTTCTGGTCGCCCACGGTAGAAGGATTGTAGGTCAGTTCAACGGTAAATCTGAGAGGACCATTGTCTAAGATCTTGTAATCCTTATAGCAATAAGGTAATATCTGTTCGTTACCAATCATAAGACTTGGTGCACCGAGACCCAAGGTTGCACCTACGCGATATGGGTCGAGTCCGTTGCCCTGATCGAGGTGGAATGAGTTGCGGATATTACCCTCTTTTCCTTCTGCTTCTACAGCCTTGATCTGATCTTTGAGTTTGGCAATCTTAGTAGGATTTTTCTCTGTTTTGAGCTGCTTTTCTATTGCCTTTTTCTTTGCATCCACTCTGCACATGTTTTCCCAGGCTTTCTGGTTCTTGATGTATCGGGTCTTTACCACCGTATCAGGCGTGTTCTTTACCCAAACATCAGTGCCGAATGAGCGCTCGCCAGAACGCTGCAATGCTGGTCCGTAAACACGATAGGCGCATCGGTCGTTCTCCCAAGCCAGGTCGTCCTTTCTCATCTTATAGAGAGCGCCTGTAGTCCATACTTTCTGAGGATATGGCTTCTCTATGCTGATATAGAAGGTAGCTGCGCTATGAGGACGCACACTGGCGTCGATGAGCAACTTGCCGTCGTGGGTAATCTGTGAACCGATCTGCTGTCCGCGGGTATTCTTTACCACATAATCCTGGCCTTTGCCTGGAGTTGCATTTGATAGCTTAGCTTTCACATCAGCCATGCTTACTTCTACGAGTTCCATTCGCTGGGCAGCAGTTGTGTTGCTTACTACCACAGTTGCTTGCTGGGCATAGCTATAGTTGGAACCGGCTATCGCCAAGAGCATCATGACACTCTTCATCATGTTGTTTTTTGTCATCATTGTTTCTGATTTGTTAGTTATTATTTATTTTGTTTTGATTTTCTACGTGTCGAACTTGCTTCGTTACGTACATTATTATATATAATACGAATGAATAGTTGCCGATACAGACAAAGTGACAATACTTTCTGTAGCCAATATTTCTTCTGGATTATTCCTCGATAAGGGAAACTTCCATACTGATATCCTCTTTCGGACGATCACCTCTGAGCGTCTCGCAATTCTGGATTTTCTCCACGACATCGAGACCTTCTTCTACCTCGCCGAATACAGTATATTGGTTGTCAAGGAAAGGAGTACCGCCCATCTCGGTGTAGGTTTTCACCTGTTCATCGGTAAATTTAGGGTAACCTTCCTCTTTGCAGCGTTTCTTGGTTTCATCCACCAGCTGATCCTGCAATTCCATCAATCCCTGTCGGTCGCGGTTGCGACGGAAGTTCATGATCTCATCGTGGTGTTCTTTGGCAAGCTGGTTGAATATGTTTTGCTCCATCTGCATACCCATCTGTTTCTCCATCTGCTTGAGTTCATTCATCTTATAGGTTTTTCCCCATACGATATAGAACTGGCTTCCGCTGCTTTCGCGCTCAGGATTTACCTCATCTCCCAATCTTGCAGCGCTCAGAGCACCACGTTTATGGAAAAGTTGAGGATAAACAAATTCAGCAGGAATCGTGTAGTCAGGACCACCTGTTCCTAACATTTTGCCCTTAGGAGCATTCTTACTCTCCGGATCACCGCCCTGAATCATGAAATCCTTGATGACACGATGAAAGAGAGTGCCGTCGAAATATCCCTCTTTAGCCAACTTGATAAAGTTGTCGCGATGTTGAGGGGTCTCATCATAAAGGCGTACTTTGATATCGCCTTCAGAAGTCTTAATCAATACTTTTGCCATAATATTTAATTAAATGTTAAATGTTAAATGTTGAATGTTGAGTGTTGAATGTTGAGTTATATCTTGCTTTTGGCTATCATAGCCCATTGTGCAATTCAACATTTAACACTTAACATTCAACATTATTTATAATATTCCTTCCATTCCTTCATGGCTTCCTTCCAGTCGGTTTGCTCTCCGCTTGCAACAGCCTCCTTCTGTCTTTCTGCCTCATCGCGAGCCTTGTCGCGAGCCCGTTTGGCTTTCATAGCCTCGATAGTAGCATCATCAAGAATCTGGATGGCGCCACGCTTGATGGCAGCCTGAAGTTCCTCCTCACCGAAAGCCTTGCCCGGTTCGTTGAAGTCGGATATATTAAATTCGTAATCTACACGAAGGTCATGGCGAATCTGCTTCTGCTGGAGTCTGTTTCCAGCGTTTTTCAATCGGAGCAATTTGCCGATTTCCTTGATTTCTCCTGCGGAGTATTTGTTTCTTCCCATTAAAAAACTGATGTTATAATAATCTTATGAATAATTCTCTGCAAAATTACAGATAATCCTTGATAATGCCAAGTAATTATCCGGAAAAATACGCTTATGGCATACGAATTCTGCCATCTTGTCATTTCTTTTATGCTCTTTTCTGACATTTCTCGCTCTTTTGTCAGTTGTGCCCCTTCTCTCTTTTCCTTGGCACACGCTTTGTTAACTATGTTTGCGTGACCGTTGGGGGAGAGTTCCTGACAGATGCATATCTTCGGCAGACTTTCCAGAAGCAGCGTTCACATGATAAACATTATTAATAACGATAAAAATAAAAAAAGATATAATCATGGGAAAAGTAATTGGAATTGACTTGGGTACCACAAACAGTTGTGTTGCCGTTTTCGAAGGTAGCGAACCAGTTGTAATCGCTAACAGTGAAGGTAAGCGTACTACTCCATCAGTAGTAGGTTTCGTTAAGGATGGTGACCGCAAGGTAGGTGATCCTGCTAAGCGTCAGGCCATCACAAACCCTAAGAACACAGTATATTCTATCAAGCGTTTCATGGGTGAGACATACGCTCAGAGCCAGAAAGAGGCTGAGGCAATGCCTTACACAGTAGTAAACGAGGGTGGTTATCCACGTGTTGAAATCGAGGGTCGCAAATATACTCCACAGGAGATTTCTGCAATGGTTCTTCAGAAGATGAAGAAGACCGCTGAGGATTATCTCGGACAGGAGGTTACAGATGCAGTTATCACAGTTCCTGCTTACTTCTCTGACTCACAGCGTCAGGCTACTAAGGAGGCTGGTCAGATTGCAGGTTTGAACGTTCAGCGTATTGTCAATGAGCCTACAGCTGCTGCTTTGGCTTATGGTGTTGACAAGGCTAACAAGGATATGAAGATCGCCGTATTCGACTTGGGTGGTGGTACATTCGATATCTCTATCTTGGAGTTCGGTGGCGGTGTATTTGAGGTACTTTCTACCAATGGTGATACTCACCTCGGTGGTGATGACTTCGACCAGGTAATCATCAACTGGTTGGCTGATGGCTTCAAGGCAGAGGAAGGCGTAGATCTCCGCAAGGATCCTATGGCTATGCAGCGCTTGAAGGAAGCTGCTGAGAAGGCTAAGATTGAGTTGTCAAGCTCTACAGCTACAGAAATCAACTTGCCTTATATCACAGCCGTTGACGGTATGCCTAAGCACTTGGTTAAGAGTTTGACTCGTGCACAGTTCGAGCAGTTGGCTCACAACTTGATTCAGGCTTGTCTCGTACCTTGCCAGAATGCAGTTCGTGACGCTAAGCTCTCTACATCAGATATCGACGAGGTTATCTTGGTTGGTGGTTCAAGCCGTATTCCAGCCGTTCAGACACTCGTTAAGAATTACTTCGGCAAGGAGCCTTCTAAGGGTGTAAATCCTGATGAGGTTGTTGCAGTTGGTGCTGCTATCCAGGGTGCCATCTTGAATAAGGAAGAGGGTGTTGGCGACATCGTATTGCTCGACGTTACTCCATTGACTCTCGGTATCGAGACTATGGGTGGTGTGATGACTAAGCTCATCGATGCTAATACAACTATCCCTTGCAAGAAGAGCGAGGTGTTCTCTACTGCAGCTGATAACCAGACAGAGGTTACCATCCACGTATTGCAGGGTGAGCGTCCAATGGCAGCTCAGAACAAGAGTATCGGTCAGTTCAACTTGACAGGTATTGCTCCAGCTCGTCGTGGTGTTCCTCAGATTGAGGTTACCTTCGATATCGATGCCAACGGTATCTTGAACGTATCAGCTAAGGATAAGGCTACCGGTAAGGAGCAGAGCATCCGCATCGAGGCTTCATCTGGCTTGAGCGAGGACGAGATCAACCGCATGAAGGCTGAGGCAGAGCAGAACGCTGCTGCTGATAAGGCTGAGCGCGAGAAGATTGACAAGATGAACCAGGCTGACAGCATGATCTTCACCACCGAGAACTTCCTGAAGGATAACGGTGATAAGATTCCTGCAGACAAGAAGCCAGGCATCGAGCAGGCATTGCAGCAGTTGAAGGATGCTCACAAGGCAGGTGATGTTGCAGCTATCGATTCAGCTATCAACAACTTGAACACCGTCATGCAGGCTGCTTCTCAGCAGATGTATCAGGGCGGCCAGCAGGCAGGTCCTCAGGGTGCTCAGGGCGGTCAGCAGGCACAGGGCGGCAATGATGGCGCTCAGGATGTACAAGACGCTGACTTCGAAGAAGTTAAGTAATACAGATTAATATTATAATAAAGGCGTACAATGCTCAGAAATGAGTTTTGTACGCCTTTTTTGTTTCATTATGATTTTTTATATCCCAATAGTTTGCTAATTCGCTGAAAATTATGTATATTTGCAAATTAAGGGAGAAAGAACATCGCCCGAAAGAGATAGACAGTTTAGGGTAAATATAAAAGAAAGGAGAACGAGATATGGCAAAGAAGAGACCACAGGTAGCGCTG
>USJD01000119.1 GCA_900554835.1 uncultured Prevotella sp.
TCATCAACGAGGCAGTCTTGTTGCCTTGATTCTCCTTCATCGAGATAAACGACATTGGAGTTGATAATAACACTGCTTCCAGAACGGAGCATAAAAAGGATAGTGACAGAGCACCTAAAAAATATAAAATAATTATACCCATGAAAATTTTAATTCGTTAATAATATGTTATCTGAAATGAGATAGATATTATTTCCGAAGATTACAATGAAGGATGTAATGGGGAACATTACATCTTTGGAGTTTATTTGATATATGTTTTGTTGTTGCAAATGTCATTATAATCATCATTGGTTTCAATTTGTTGCAAATATAATGAAAATAATACGAATCTCCTCTTAATTTCTCGAAAATTAGATTGTTTTATATGTTTTTTAGTAAATATTTGTTAGTCTTTCTAATCACATCTTTCATGGAGAAGAGGATGAGGGTGCGTCATAAATCTTGACACACTATCCGATGAGAAAGCATTTCCTCAAAGGAAGTGTATTTACCAAATCTAACGATGCGCATTTATAAGGTCTAATGAAGCGCTTCGTTAGGGTTTAATGATGCGCTTTATTAAGGTCTCATGATGCGCATCGTTAAGTGTCAATAAAGCGCTTCTTTAAGCTTCAAAGAATCGCTTCTTCATCCGTCTAAAAATTTCAATAAATGAGGTTTCGTTTTTCCGTTCCAGACCCACTTTTATTTTTCCCTGCCCACGGAAAAATTCTTGCGTGGGCAGGGAGAAAAAAATACCCCGGCAGAGAGGGGAAATTAAAAGAGTATTTTGGGCAATGAAAGTGTCATCGAAAAAGAGTATGATTTAACACTTCTTGTAGGAAAATAGAGATAAAAAAGGGTGCGTCATGGACTTATGACGCACCCTCTTAAATTTTTTATTTGTTTTCGTATGTAACAACGAAATTACTTCTTCTTGTAAGCAACAACTACCTTGTTGGAGAAGATTGACTGAGCGCTAGAAATAACAGAACCTGTGGTCTGCATGGTCAATGTGTTGTTTGCAAAAGAACTCTCGATACCTGCAGTAACTGAGGTTTCTGCGCCACTTTCATCCATCTCTGCTGCAATCAGCTGACTTGGCACATAGGTAGATACCTTCACGTTGCGGTTGAGAAGGAAGCCCAGGAACAAATCTTCACGTGTCTGCATCCAACCGAAAGCATTCAGCAGATAAAGAGGCTCTATGGTGTTAGGACATGTACGGATGCTCTTGTCTGTTGTCAACCCGTTGGCCAAGCTCATGGTATAAGCAGACAAGTTGCCATCTGTATAGGTGTTCAGAAGATTTGCATCATCATTATCTGCTGCACCGTTCTTCTTTACACTTACAAGATAACCGTTTGCATCGTAATTCCAGGTATAAGCAACGTCATCACCATACATATCGTAACCTGTGCTGCCGATGATGCGGCCCTGATCGTCGATGGTATAAGTGAATGGTGCTCCTGAGAACAAACTCATGGTTGTAATAGTCTTACCGCTATACTCGAAAGCCCACTCTACACCACCGTTAGAAGAAATTCCCTTCAAGGAACCGTCTTCATTATAGGCGAAGTTAACAACCAGTTTGCCTTCTTCAAGACCCAGCATTGGGGCATATATGTTGAGCATCGCATTATCTGTAATGGTGATGCTCTCTACCTGGCGCTGCTGGAAGGCATATACCTTACCCAACTCCCAGGATGCACTGCCACGAACCAGAGATACGGCATACTCACCTTCTGCCAAATCAGCAGGAACAGTGAACTTTACGCCATCTGCTGCAATTGTTGCATCAATGGTCTTGTCGCCCACTACAATCTTGTCGCCCTGGGCAAAGCCGATACCGGCGAGGGTTACCTCCTGACCAAGACCCATTTCTGCAGGCAATGAAAGGGTAGAGATAGGATTGTCAGCTGCAAGAAGATTCATGCTGCCCAAGGTGAAGCTGTCATTAGCCACCTTTAAAACTACATTTACCTTACCAGGAGTCATGGTGTAAGGGATGGTGAATGTTGCACCATTAGAAGTCATCTTGGCATTGGCATTTACCTCTGCGCCTTGCTCAGGCTGGAGATAAATAGTCTGACCAGAAGCGAAACCATTTCCCTGAACAGTTACTTCGGAACCAATCTTTGCAGAAGATGGAACCACCTGATTGCTCACTGGGTTGCTTGGACCATCGTCGTCTGACGAACATGCTGAGAATGTGATGATGGCACAAAGCATCAGCATCATTGAAATCAATTTTTTCATAATCGTTGGTTTTAATTAATGAATAAAATATTATTATACTCTCTTTTTTAAATTACAAACCTGGCTGACTGTTCAGAATCTTCTCTGTATCCTCGCTGGATGGTCTTGTCATGTCAGGATTGACAATTCTTCCATTAGGATCGAGGAGGATGAAGCGAGGAATACCGCTGATGCGATAGTCGCTCTGGAACTTGGTGCCTTTGCCGATGTAAAGTTGGGTGTCACTCAGAGTACCGCTCTTCACGCGATCAGCCCACTTTGCCTTGTCCTGATCTATAGAAAGACCTACGAACACAATGTTTCTGCCCTTGTACTTTTCCTCCAACTTCTTGAGGAATGGCAACTCCTTCTGGCAAGGACCGCACCAGGTGGCCCACATATCTATATATACATACTTGCCACGGAAATCGCGGAGCGTCATCTCCTTACCGTTCACATCCACACCCTTAAACATTGGTGATGGACGGCCCACGGCTGCCTTGTCCCATTTGGAACAAGCCTGTTTGAAGATGGCATTGAGGCGAGGTGAGGTAACGTAGGTATAATAGAGGTTCTGAAGATCGGTGATGTTCTCCACACCATTTCCCTCTACGTAGGTGAATGCCAGGAAGTGAATCAGTGATTCGCGAACCTTATCATTCTGGATGTTCTCGCCGATATAACTCATCTCTGCTAATACCTTTGGATAATACTGGCGGATGTCCTTGCCAGCCTCGTCGAAGATATGAGCCGTCTCAATCATAAAGTTGCGGTATTCATCGATGTCGGTAAGATCTTCATCCTCCTTCACATACTGGCGGATGGCATCGTAATACTCCTTGCCCAGTACCATTGTAGTGTCCTGAGTGAGGTATGTATGACTTACAGGATACATCAGCATCATGTTGGCATAGAAATAGGTGATTCGGCCTTCCTCCATCTTCAGGAACTTATCATTAGCAGCAAACTTGCGTGCCTTCAACAGGCGCTTCATCGAAGCCATCTTCTTATCCACAGCTGCCTTGAACTCGCTCCATGGTTGGGCATAAGCCTCATTAGGAAGAGCCGTCAACTGAATCTTGTTCAGGTAATCAACAGCCTTCTCGTTGCCGCCTTTCACAGCGAAGGTGTTGTCGAAATCATGGGCATCGAAGGAAATGTTCATCTCGTCGCCCTTCTGGAGATAGACTACTTTGAACTTCTCGCCATAATATACATTGGCATAGAGTGCATCCATGCCGTCGAGCTGCACTGTGGCTTTGCCGTCGGTGAGCGCAAACTCGTTGACACTCATGTGGTAAACCAATACCACATTGGTCAATACCGGATTCTTGACATCAAACTTCACCGTAATGCCATCAGCTGCATGCATGTTCACTGCTGCAAACAGGAACAGAAGCAATGACAATATCTTATTCTTCATTTTCATTTTGTTTTAAAATTTTCTTTCTGTTGAAAGCATCTTATATATAATAAGGTGTAATTAGTTGGTACGTTCGCGATAGGTAGCATCCACAATCTTGCCGAAGCCTGAATAGCTGGTAGGGATTACCTTAGAGAAGTCGCCCTCTGAACTCATGCCGTTGTAGATGCGGAGTGTGCCGGAACCCTTACTGCTCTCTGTGCCCACGATAAGATCGTAATCATTGACTGATGCGGAATTCTGATAGAAGTTGAACTTCATCATCGTGATGGTCTCGCCGCTGAAGCTAAACTGGCGCTCTGCCTTCAATGGCTTCTCTGAGAGATTCACACGATAAACCGTGCCGCCCACGGCATAATACATATAGTTCTTCAGCGAACTGAAGGCGAAGCAGGTAGCCTTGGCGATGTCGGTACAGTCGCTCAGGTCGCCATAGTAAGCCTTGCCCAGTGCGAATGTGCAGTCGGCATAACAGAGCATATCGCCCAACTGGATGCCATACACTTCATATTTCTTTCCGCTGCGGAGTATGGTATAGGTGACGCCCATCATTGCATTTCCTGGGTCATACTTAGTATTCTCCATATAAACGAAGTCCATACCGGTAGGGTATTCCGAAAAGGCATTTCCCGTTACCATCTCAGAACCCTTATAGCCCGTAGCAATCTCTTCCATCTCTTTCATGGTGTGATAAGAGGCGTCTGAAAGCGACAATCCTGGCAGGAACGGACAGCAGGACATGAAGCACTTGTTTACATTATCATAAAGTAGATAGATGGATGCATAAGAGGCGGCTCCGATGTTGGCTCCCACGGCAGGGGCAAGCACCGGCTGTTTGTTGACAGCAGCAAAGAGTCCCTGGATTCCCATGTTGGAAGCAGAGTAGGCATAACCATCACTTACAATCATTCTCATCATGCCGCTCTGGTCGCATACCATGCTTTGAGGATGCAGATCCTGCTGCTTCGCCACCTCGTACTTGAAGGCATAGTCTTTCTGCCACATGAAACTGTTTTTTGAAAGACGGGTAGCGCCATCGGCTGTAAAGAGATAGAATGGAGAGTCTGTATATCCGCTATTGGGTGCATACTGGATGCGATAAGGATGATTCAATTCTGGCATTCCGGTAGTCTTGAGGACATCGAAATAGGTTTGACCAGTAATCTTTGAAACGATGTCGAGACGGGTCTTGCCATCTACATCGCAAAGCACCATCCAACCCTCTGATGTAGTGTCACTCACGGTGAGCTTGTAGCTCTGTCGCCAGAACAGACCGGTGTTCTTCTCTGTGGCGGTGAAATAGAGGATATATTCTCCTGCAGGAAGTGTCATTTCCTGCAAGAGATGTTTTTCGTTGCTGAGTACCGTTACCTCATTATCGCCCGACTTGTTGATTACCTTCCATTCATAGTTGTAGGCATCCAGGTCGGTGATGTTATCGCCCAGCTTTGGATCGAGATCGATGTTGGCATGGGTGAGCACTGAGATGTTCTCTGGCACGCCCGTAATAGTAGGCTCGTTCAGGCTGTGATAGTCGTAGTTGCCCTCGTCTTGTGAGCAACCAGCTAACATGGTAGCCATCATCAGAGCCATTGCCCATATTTTATAATTTCTCATAATTCTTAATGTTTTTCTTTTAATTTCTCCTTTGAGAGTGAATGTCTTCCCATGGCTTTACTCACCATAGAATACTAAAGCATTGCCCTGTGCATCGAAGGCATCGGCATCGTAGGTCTTGCCACTGTTGCGAAGTTTCTGCTGCTCCTTCACGTAGCTCTGCATCTCGGAACTTACGTAGCTCTGCATGGCAAGTGTCATCTTCGACTCATCGTTGAAATCGCCTGGGTCGAGTTCCAGTACCTTGCATGCCAACTCAAACTTCTGCTGAGTGAAGTCACCGAGCAAGTCAGTTTTCCATGCCTTTGGTGCTGTGGTAAACTGGTCGGAGAAGATAATCTCGTAAGACAGGGTGGTCACCACGTCACCATTAGCTGTGGTTTCCTCTGTCACGGGCAGGGTGAAGAATGCATTTGGCTGCAAACTTACCTGGATGTGCTTCTGCTGCGATTTCAGAATGGCAGTACGCTTCAGGGTAATCATATACTCCAAGGTTGTTTCGCCCGCAGGCAACTCAGCCTTCTCTGGAAGAACATAATCCACGCCTTCCTGTGCATCCTCCGAACTTACTGTCAGGGCAATCTCGCGAGGCTGGTCGGAAGGTTTGCCCACCAACTGAATCTTCACCGGCACCTGCATTTCGTCGCCTTTTTCATAAACGAAGGTCACGTTAGTCTTATCTTGCAGGATATTGGTATTGGTGCGATTGTTGAGATAAACGCCATTGATATCCTGGAACACATCCGGCTCCTGCTCACTGCAAGAACCGAATGCGATGACCATCATCGCCCCAATTAAGAGGTTTTTTATCTGATATTTCATATAATTTCGTATGTTAAATTAATCTGGAAAACTCCTAACTATTAACGCTTGACTCTGAACTATTTAATCTTAATTTTTGATTAGTTCTCTGTCTCAGAATCTGGCAATGGAACCACGAAGATCAGGTCGCTTGCCTTTGGATTCTTATTCTTGTTAGAAGAGGTGATGATGTCGCAGTTCAATCGCTTGTAGAGATAGAACAGCTGCCCCTCTCCATACAACTCTCTGATGTACTCATACTTCAGCAAGTCTGGAGTCAGGGTCTGCAGGTTTGCCACACCACGGTTTCTGCGCAGGGCATTCACATACTGCAAGCCGTTAGCCAGATTGTCGCTCTGACTTTCTGCAGCAATCAGGAACATCTCGCCCAATCTTACCATCGGAATCATCGTGTTCTGAATGCTTCCGTTGGCCACCATGTCGCTATACTTGTAGAAATAGCGGTTGCTTCCCGTAGCTATCCAGTTGGCACGATAGCGGTAGTCGTCCTGATAGCCGCCTGTTGTCGCAGCTCCGCCATATACGATATTGCTCATCAGGTTGTCATCCATGCGGAATACATAGTTTGGCAGTCGGGATGGGTCGTAGAAATTCTTGTGGATGTTTCCACGACTGGTATTGGTCAGGGCGAAGAGTACTTCCGACGAGAAGATGCGGTCTGGATCGGCTGGAGAACCGGTTACAAGACTCTTATCTACAAATGGGAAGATGCCCTGGTCGGCTGTCTTGATGACATCGGTGGCATACTTGAACGCATCGGTCTTGTCGCCCATGTAGAGATATACACGAGCCAGAAGTGCTTCCACTGCATAATAATTCAGGCGAAGTGCACGATAGCGCATAAAGTTGCTGGTGCCGTCCTGCGAACCGCTCATCAGGGTTCCTTCTGTCTTCACTGGGTCGTTGGTGAGCAGGGTGCGTGCTTCTTCCAAATCAGCTGTCACCTTCTCTGCCACCTCTTTGGCGGTAAGGATTGGTTCAGGCGAATTGGTCTGCTTATTATAATAAGGTATAGCCTTCTTATCACTGTCCTTGGAATAAACCGGACCGAAAAGGCGCAGCATGTCGAAATGAAGCATGGCGCGCAAAGCCAATGCCTCGCCCTTGACAACGTAATAGTTGCCACCGCTGAAGAGGTTCTGGTTGCCATCAATGGTCTCCAGTATCTTGTTGCAGTTGAGAATCAGGGCGTATGCCTTGTTCCAGGTCTGATCCAATCGGTTGCGCCAATATTCAGTAGCATACTGATAGGACGCCAGGTCCTTGTAGTTGCCCCATACACTGTTGTCGCTGCCGATGGTGTAGGCACCGCCCATCACCTCGATCATCTCTACCGAGAGAGACTGACCGTAGAGCGCAGTACTGTTCAGATCGATATAAATGCCATTGAGCATTTTCTGATAGCCTTCCTCAGACTTGAGAAGTTCGCCCTCCGAAATCTGGTCGTAAGGTTTTACCTCCAACCAGTTGTCACACGAAACCATCAGCGTGCTGCAGGCTATAATCATTGAATATATTATCTTTTTCATTTCTTGCTTTTTAGAATGTTGCACCTATAGAGAATGACACGGTACGGGCAAACGGATAGTCGATGCCTCGCTCTGCCTTCACGGTTGACCAACGGAAGATGTCGTTCATGTTGGCCTGAACGGAAAGGGCTTGCATGCCAAATTTCTTGGCGATGTTGAGTGGAAACTCGTAACCTAAGTTGATTGACTCGCAGGTGAGGGTGTTCTCATCCATCACGAAGCGGGATGACTTGTCGGTCTTCTGCACCATAGAGATGCCCTTGAACTGTGCATTGCGGTTGTTGATGCTCCAGCGGTCGTAGAGGGCACGGCGGTCCTGGTTGTTATATACATCAGCTGTTCCGATGTTCTCCACCTTGTCGAAGAGCGAACTGTTGAAGAGCTGGCCGCCATACTGATAGCGGAAGTAGCAGCTGAATGAGAATCCCTTATAATAGAAGGTGGTTCCCAACAGACCCTCTACGTCTGGTTCGGTATCACCGCATACCACCTCGTCGTTGGCATCATAGGTGAACGAATAGGTTCCATCGCGCTTGATGAAGAGCTCCTTACCTGTGGCTGGATCGATGCCCGCAGAACGCACTGCCCAGATGGCGGTAGGACTTCCACCGTCATAATAGCGGGTGGTGTTGTGAAGACCCGTCTTTCCGCTCTCATTCAAAGCACTGAAGGCATTGCCGATGTTGGCATACTTCGACTTGGAATGAGTGGCGCTCACGGAGATGTTCCAGTTGATGCGCTCGTGTGGCATGTAGATAGGAGAGAACTTAACGGTGGCTTCCCAACCGTTGGTTTTCTGCTTACCGGCATTCAGAGCCTCGCTGGTTACGCCCATAGAACCTGGGGTCGTAATGATAGCGAGCAATGGGTCTGTATTCTTGATATAGTAATCAAGCGTCAGGTTCAGGCGGTTGCCCAAAGTGGTGATATCAGCTCCAATGTTGTAGTTGATGGTCTCCTGCCAAGCCAGGTCGTTATTACCCAAGCCATTGATGATGACACCGGTACCGAATACGTTAGTCATCAGACTATTGAACATATAGGTGGTGTAAGCCTGATAAGCCGAGAAGTTCTGGTTACCTGGGTTACCCACAGAGGCACGTAGCTTCAGCATCTGGAAGATATCATTCTCCTGCATCCACTTCTCATTGTGGATATTCCAACCCAGACCCACAGACCAGGTGGTGCGGAAACGGTTGTCGGTGCCAAACATAGAGGCGCCGTCGTTACGCAGGTTGAAATCCAGCAGATAGCGGTTGTCGTAAGCATATCCGCCATTCAGATAGAAACTGGATGCATGCTTGATGTTCTCACGGTAACTTGGCTTGCCACCAGTAGGGTAGTTGTTGGCAAAGGATGGAGCGTCAAACTGGTCGTCCGTAAAACCTGTAGCCGAATAGCCATTAGTCTTGCTGCTGGTATTGCTGAAGTTGAATCCCAAAACGGCGTTAATCTGATGCTTTTCGGCTATCAGTTTACCATAAGTTGCAGAAAGGTCTCCCTCGTAATAGAGATATTTCTGCAGGCTGTGCTTGAACAGTCCCTTCTGGGTTGCTTCCTTATCATCGAAATCAGTATGCTCTGGAGAGAGGCGCTGGTCCTGAGTATCATCATACTTGGTAATACCAAACTTGCCACGCACGCGGAGGTCATCTGTAGCAAACCACTCGGCGATGAAGTTGTTGGTAAAGCCGAAGCGCTGTCCCTTGTCATAATTGTTGAGATGGGCATTCCAGAGAGGGTTTGATACAGGATAGTCGTTCAATCCATCTTCCGGATAGTAGAGATACTTATTGATCTTGCCATTTTCCCCATATTTCTTATAGTAAGGGTTAGCCTGGGCATATTCAGCGAAACTTACCGTAGGATTGTTGGTCTCCAGATAGTCGATGGAGAGTTTGTTGCTAAACTGGAACTTACCTGTACGGTAGATCAGGTCGAGGTTACCGCCCAAAGTCTGTCGGTCGGAACCCTTCATCACACCGTTCACTTTTCCGTAGTTCAATCCAATGCCATATCTCACGTTACCTTCTCCACCCTCAGCATATACATTGTGTTTGTGGGTGAAACCGGTGCGCAGCGGAACACTGAGCCAATAGGTGTTCACGCCCTGCTCGATGTC
This sequence comes from uncultured Prevotella sp., assembly GCA_900554835.1. GTDB lineage: Bacteria > Bacteroidota > Bacteroidia > Bacteroidales > Bacteroidaceae > Prevotella. The sequence continues at coordinate 9,734 of USJD01000119.1, forward strand.
GCGCAGACGGGAATTGTAGAGATTATCCAGCTTAATCTGGTTGAAAGGATCGTTGGTATTGTCCTTATATACACCAGCTAATTTCTCAAACTCCAATTTCTCACGAGCGTTCATCAGGTTGTAATCAGAGAGGTCGGCAAAGTCCATGCTGTAGTCTCCCTTGTAGGAAATCTGCAGTTTACCCTTAACAGGCGCCTTGGTCTCGATGACTACCACGCCATTTGCAGCCTTGGAACCATAGATGGCAGTAGATGCAGCATCCTTGAGCAGAGTAACTGAGGCTACTCTGTTCATATTGAGGTTCATCACGGTTTCCAGAGTTGTCTCGAAACCATCGAGGATAAAGAGAGGCTGATTAGGGTCAGAACCATATTCCTCTTTCAGACCAGCCACGCTCGACTTGCCACGGATTTCCACATCCGGCATCTTGTTAGGGTTGGAACCAGAGAGGGTATTATCCATGATTTTGAAAGAAGGGTCCAGGGTCTTCAAGCTCTGGAGCACGTTCTGTGCACCCACGCTCTTGAGTTCATCGCCCTTGAAAGTAGCAGAAGAACCGGTGAAACTCTCCTTCTTACGGCGATAGACACCAGTGACCACCACGTCTTTGATGTTCTGAGCTTCCGACTTCAACATGATTTTGGCAAAGTCGGCTTGGTTGTTACCCGTATATCGAATGACTGTTTTCTTATAACCGATAAAAGACAGTACGATGTTGCATTCCTTGTTGACTGGCAAGGAGAAATGTCCATCGATATCCGTTGTTACAGCGTTTGTAGTACCTTCGATTGCCACAGTAACACCAATCATCGGTTCATGGTCACCGCCATCAAACACCTTACCCTCAACAAATCCTTGCTTCACAGCGATCTCTGTTTGTGGAGTTGTTTCTCCATTTACATTCTGTGCGGATGCAGATTGAAAGAATGGAGGGGTAAGGCAACAACTCAGCAAAATCCAGCGACAAGCGCATGGAGTTAAATTGTTTATTTGCATAAAGTTACAATCTAAATTGAGTATTCTCGTATTAATATTATATTTCTTTGCAAAGATAACACTTTTTTAGAGATTAAATATATGTTTAATGAATATTTTACCATAAATGAGGTAATATTCTACAGAATTAAACGGAGATAAGCTTAAAAAAATAGATTTCTTTTTCAAAATCTGGTAAAATAAAAAAAAGGTGTGTCATAAATTCATGACACACCCTCTCGTTGTATGCTCGGCATGAGCTTATCCTAATGGGTGCAAGTCCCTAACAAGCCCTAATAGCGGGAATTGTATAGCCAATAG
>USJD01000120.1 GCA_900554835.1 uncultured Prevotella sp.
AAGTCATTTTCGGTCATTTTCATTTTCAATTTTCTTCCTTTCACGCCACTATCCATGGCCACAACGAGTTTTCTGCCAAGGCCTGTCCTTGTTTCGACGTGAAGAAGGAATTGGCTCCCTATTTTGATAAGGGACGTACGCCTTTTTCCTATTCCTTACTGATTCTTTGTTTCAGTATGCGGTGTGGATGCTTTTATCGAAACCCGTCGGATGCTGCACCCAAGTTATTTCGCCAAGTGTTTCCAGAAGCAATTTGGAATGAAACCGGGTGAGTTTATGGAACAAAGATAGTCATTTGGGTGATTTATTCTCTTTTTTGGTTGGTTTTTGAAAGAAAAATCGTAATTTTGCAGACAAAAGTGAAACTATTCAATTTTTGATAGACAAACTTTTCAATATTTGATAGATATTCTTTTCAATTTTTGATAGATATACTATTCTATATTTGATAGATAAATTAATTGGTAACATTGGAAATCCTTTTGTGGCTGTGATGATATGGCTTTTTGCTTTTAGTAGTATCATTGGCAATTACTATTATGGCGAAACCAACGTGAGATATATCAAGGATTCCAAGTTAGGAGTATTCATCTATCGTCTTGCTGTGGCTGCGATGGTGATGATAGGAGCCGTTGTCTCGCTTGATTTTGCCTGGAGTTTTGCCGACATCACGATGGCGTTGCTCACCCTGTGCAATCTGGTGGCCATCGTCTTGCTTTCCCGTCAGGCGGTTTTCTTGCTTCAGGATTATCGCAAGCAGAAGAAAGAGGGAAAGAATCCTGTTTTCAAAAAGGATATGATGCCGGAAATTGCAGATCAGTTGGAGGCGTGGTAATACTGTCTCTGATTTGCAACAAATTCGTAGATTGAAAGAAAATTCAAACGATACATCATTCAGAATATAATAAGGTATAAATTAATAATGTATAGATATGAAAAAGATTTTATTATTCTTGTCTTTGGTGGTAGCTATGGTTTGTAAGGCACAAACCAAGCAGGAGTTGTTGCCTGTGGGTACAATGGCACCAGATTTTACAGTTACAGATAGCGTGACGGGGAAGAAATTGTTCAGCCTTTCTGAATTGCGCACTCAAGTTACAGCTGATGGTAAGGTGAAGGCTGGAGTCTGGGTGGTTCTCGATTTCTGGGCTTCCTGGTGTCCTGATTGCCGTAAGGATATGCCTACCGTGAAGAAGATAGATGAAAAATATGGTGAGAAAATCAAACTTATCGGTGTTTCATTTGATACTGACAAGGCGAAGATGAATGGTTATCTCTCAGCCAATCAGTATTCATGGTTGCAGTATTCAGAATTCAAGAAATGGAAAGAAACTCAGATATCTAAAGATTATCATATCTCATGGATTCCAACCTCTTATCTCATAGATCCAGATGGAAAAATTGCTTTTTCTACTCTGAATGCTGAGGAAATGCTTGAAAAACTTGATTCTTTGGAGGCTGAATGATAGAAGAAATGAGGATGTATCAAAACATGATGTTTGGTACATCCTCATTATATTATAATAGTCTTTAGATATTTTCTTTTCCTATCATTATAATGCCATTCCTGCTTCGTATGAAGCATATTGATAACTTGTATTCTCGTAATACATCGAACTATTGTAGTTGTCAATTTTTGTGACTATCCATGAATTATAAACCTTGATAAGCGCTTCAATGACATCAGTTTTTGTATGCTCTGCGACTTCAACAATGAGTCGTTGCATAACTCTACCTATTTCCCAATGAGTTGGGACTTTTTCATGAATGAGGGAAATGTTGTCGTAAGTCCCCTTGCTAATTTGTTGGTTTTCCACGATTTCTTCCGTAATCTTGTCAATATTCTCGCAATGATATACATCGGCAAAATCGAAGTAATGAGTCAGACGTTTTCTTCCCAAGGCATTAACGATAATTTTGCGCTCATTCTTTGTCTTGCGAGCTACATATTCGATTAAACTGCAGAGGTAGAACAGGTTGTTCATTTTCTGCTGCTCACGACCTGGAGTTCCAGTAATCTCCTGTATATGGTTCTTGTCGTCTATGATTTTCATACTTCTTCAAATCCTTTATGAGTGATACATTTCAAAGCTTCAGAGGTGCAGAATACGATCTGATTAGCAGGATACTTGAATTTTGCCATTACCCAGAATTGCTCCCTTGTATAGATCCCATTCATGAAATCTGCTACGTAGTTGTATATCTGATCGTCTGCCATAGGACCTGTGACGATATCGTAACCATGTGGCTTTCCTAACCGGCATGCTACTACGAAGTCTAACCATTCATCTGTCAAGTCCTCGAATTTCTTGATTTTAAGGGAAGGATTTTCTTGATACTCATAAATGTTAACTATAGGAGTGTCGTATCTGCCTGCCCATCTTGCAGCTTGATGCTTGAGAGTTGTGCAATAGAATCCATTGCCGAAATCTTTGGTGAATCTTCCATCCATAAATTTTGGCTGTTCTATAATCGTATAACTCCCATGATATATTGTTTGCGCCATTATCTTTCTAAATATATAATTTCACCGCAAATTTACGTTTTTTATTTCTAATTTCCAAACATTTATGAGTGAAAGTGTCTCAGACTCGAAATTTAATAATGGTTTTCAAAATATCATTTTACTTCACTCAACTTGCCTGTCTGGGAGTCGATGATATAACCATGCAGATTGACATCCTTGGGAACGAGAGGGTGGTTACGAATGGTGTTGACTGTATTTCTGACAGAATCCTCTGTATCGTGAAAACCTTCCAGCCAATGATCAAGGTCGATACCGCAAAGTCCTATGGTATCAATGATATCCTGATGGATTCCTCTCTTGACCATGAGTTCCTTCATCTGTTGTCCGTTCATGTGGCAGGCACCACAGTTGGAATGGGCGATGACCATGATTTCCTCTACTCCCAATTCGTAGATGGCAACCAGGAGGCTGCGCATGGCTGAGTCAAATGGGCTGATGACCAGTCCGCCTGCATTCTTGATGAGTTTAGCATCACCATTTTTCAGTCCGAGTGCTGCTGGCAGGAGTGCTGTCAGTCTGGTATCCATACAAGATAAGATAGCAAGTTTCTTGTCTGGGTACTTGCTGGTTAAATACTTCTCGTAGTCTTTGTTGGCTACGAATTGTTCGTTATACTTGATAATTTCTTCAATGATCATAGTGTCTATTTTATGGTGAAATCAAAGTAATCCAGATCCCGATTTTTATTCTTCCTTGATAATCCAATCACTAATCGTTCGCTGATTGCTATCGAAAATTACTATTTTTGCCATATTTCCACGTGCTTTACGTTTTGCGCTGCTAAATTACAAAGAAAATCTGAATTAGCCAAGCATAAATTCAAATATTTCCCTTTCTGTTTCTAACTAAGTCATTTGGCACTGGTAAGCAAGTCATTTAGGGTTGCTAAACAAGTCATTTACAGGTGCTAAACAAGTCATTTCCGAGTGCTAAACAAGTCATTTCCAACCTCTCAATAAGTCGTTTCCTCATTGTAAACAAGTCATTTGTTCTTTTCAAACAAGTCATTTCTGTTTTCATCTTTTCGCTGTTTTATTGATTTTGGCTGCAAAGGTAGTAAAAAACAGCTAAGAAAAAAAGAGTATATAAAAGTGTCACCTGTCACCGTTTTCTGCCAAGCTCTTTATTGGAGCCAGTTTGTTGGGTGACACCAGTGACACGAGTTTTCACTGTTTTTGTGGAGGTGCCTGTCACCCCTGTCACCCAACGATATGCAGAAAATAGTGGACAAAATATATCCTATTTCTGTTTGTTTGCATGTTTGTCTCATCAAAATTAGGAGAAAGTGCTCTTCTGACGTAATAAAATAGACGATGAAACGTTTTACTTAAAAGAACAATAAATTGTGATTAACATGAAAACAATTAAATCTTTTGTTGGATTAGCATTCGTTCTGTTTGCATCCTTCTTTGTGGTTTCCTGCAATGATGATGTCGAAGAAACATTCGAGCAACAATGGGCTTCGGTATTGGACAATCATGGCTGCAACTACGACTATAGTGACGATGGAAAATGTTTTGGTGATGGTGGCGGTATCAGCAAAGAAAACTTTGACAAAGTGATTGTTGGTCATGGCTGGAAGCACTACGGCACATGGGAAATAGACAAGTATGGCAAAAGGCTGCCTCTCGAATATTATCACAACACAATTGGTGTATCTCCAGATAATTACTATTTTGATAGTAACACTAAATTAACTATTTATTACTATCGTTCAAATACGGCTGGAAGTGCTATAAAGAAGAGTGAAGTAGCATATACTTTCAATGGTAAATACAAAGGAACGTCACGCACAGTCCTATTGCTTGACAATAAAAAATACATTCAAATCACTGGCTGGACAAGGGGTGAGCAACCTACTTTCTGCATAGTTCACCCATTGGGAGTAAAATCCAATGGAGAAACCCTCTATGGCGTTTCCCTCTATGTACAAATGACTGATACAGAACTGAAATCAATGCAGGAGAGTGTATCCTACTTATGTCAAGCACAAAGACAGAATTGTCATCCGCATTCCCCTCATTCCGCAGTACAATACACCAGAAGATCAGAAGCGCAGTCAATAAGCCTTAGAAGAATTGGGATTTGTAAATTTTGATGTATTTGAGTATATAGTTAGAGCATAGAACTTCGCATATAGGTTTTCTATATATTTATTGCTATCGTGAGTATGTGTATGTTTTGGACTTACCTGCTTTTTGGCTCCTTGGCAATAGGAATCATCTGAATAGTGTTAGCCATTTTTTATGCCGACGATTCAGGTGGAACGATTGGTGGTGGAGGATTGCCTTGGCGCCTATAATCTTCAAGTAGCCAGATAATCCTCCTGTTTTTATCTTATGCCTTTTCGATTACCCAATTTTGATATTCCCAGTTGTACTGTCGAAGTTGATGCCAACTGATAGGCTGTAAGCAGAGAGAATATGATGAAGAGCATCTGCTACCTCCTTGTTAGGAACATCAAGAACGTAATAGTTGTAGTCTTCATGATATTCCTTGATGGTGATATATCCGCTTTGGTAAAGCAGCGGCATGATGGTTGGCATATTCTCCGTAGGAGCATCAAACTCACTGGCATCAGCCTCCACTCGTGTGATGATGTCTGTAGGAACTACCTGATATTTGCGCATCATATTGATGAGATAAGTTGGAGTGCCGGAAGTAAACCAATAGGATCCGAACTTGTTTTCTGCAAAGCAATTCAGCAGACTATATGGATTGAAGATATCGGGTGAGAATCTTGTGAAATGATAGCCGTCATAGTTTTCTTTTAACTTGTCGATGACTTGTTCTTTCGTTATGTTTCTTCTTCGGGCAAGTTCCTCAATACCTTCCGACATCTGCGTCAGAAGTTCTTCTTTGGTGATGCCACAGATACCAGCATAATCATCATTCATGGATATGTTGGTGATGTTGTTCAGTTCGCTGAAGATGCTGACTTGCGAGAACTTGGTGATGCCTGTCAGGAAGACAAAGCGTAGTTTTGCTTCGCTATATTTTAAAGGACTGTAGAAGTTGCGCATGATATTGCGCAAGGTATCTAACTGTTCTTGCTCGTGAGCCACATCCAGCATGGGGGCATCATATTCATCAATAAGCACGACTACCTGTTTCCCGGATTTCTCGTAGGCAGTATTGATCAGTTCTGTCAACCGATTATTGGCATCAATTTGTGGCTGTGTGATACCCCATTTCTTCTCTTCTGTTTCCAGAATGAATGCGAGATATCTCTCCAGCTGTTCTTTATCCATGTGTTTGCCTCCGCTCAAATCAAAGTGGAGAACTGGATATTCAGTCCACTCCTTTTCCAGCTTTTCGATGGCAAGACCATTGAATAAGTCTTTCTTGCCTTCAAAGTAACTCTGGAGAGTAGTAAGAAGCAAGGATTTTCCAAAGCGGCGTGGACGTCCCAAGAAGAAATAGGTACCGCTGGTGTGAGTCAGGCGGTAAACGTATTCCGTCTTGTCGATATAGAGCTTGTTTTCCTTGCGGATTCGCTCAAAAGTTTGTATGCCTAATGGATATAACTTAAGTGCCATAATCTACGATGTTTACATTTTCCACCGCAAATTTACATTTATTATTTGATATATGCAAATTATCAGACGCAATTATTTCCTTAGAGGGATGTTTTCATATAATCACAAGAGGCTCATGAGGATAACTTCAAGACAGATCAATATGCTCCCAATACTCTCCAGTCGTCTATGAGTTTGAATAGTCGGGGCAAGGATGGCTTGTAACTGTCGGGGTAGGTGAGGGAATAGACGAAGAGCATTCTGCCGCTCTTGATGAATTTATCGTAATGACTGTAGCCATCTACTCTTACTCCGTTTTCATAGACAGGACCGGAGAGGATGAATGCCTTATTCGATGCCAGCATCGTCCTCTCCGAATGAAGCTTCTGGGCTAGAGAATCAGCACAAGCCTGAAGGGTGTTGCTATAGTTAGGGGTAACGTAACTCTCCAGGATGATGTTGGCATGATTGGTGAATGAGAAGCGGGCATAGCCCTGGTATCCCGATACAGATGTGTCCTCCTGCTGGAAGAAGCAAGGATACTTAACTACGTAGCCAAAGTCCGGATCATTGTATTCCTTCATGGGTGCCATCTCAACCTTGGTCTTAAAATCCGTCATCGGGGTAAGCTTGCCTTTCGTAACCTCATGGTGATAGTTGGTGATGAAGTTTATCATCATCAGCAAGACAACTGCTATCAAAAAAATCTTCTTCATTTTTTTTGTTTCTTTGTTTTTAGTAGCAAAGTTATGAAGAAGATTGAAAATCGCCAAATATTAAGTCTGACATTTGGCTGACATTTTCTGAACCTATCTGATAATCAGTCGATAAGACTTTCCTCTTTCTGACTCAATCATGAGATTGCTATTCTGTTCAATTACAGGTTTGATGCGTCGAATCAAGGTATAGAGCGTTTCGCTGGCATCCGGTTTCTTGGGCCAAAGAGCATCACAAATCTCCTGTTTGGAGAGTTGATGATGCGTATTGTTGAAGAAGAGTTGCATCAGCTGGTGCTGCATCGGAGTAAACTTGATGGCTTGTCCGCTTTCCTGATTGTAGAAGAAATCCTCGTCTTGAGAATAGCTCATCGTTCCGAACATATCGGTCTCATGATTCCAGGGTTGTTTTCTGCGATGATAGTATAGCGATGCAATAGCCCAAATCATAGCCATGAGGGTAAGTGCCAAAGATGTCCGCTGGTTACTCATGCAGAAAACATCTGCCATCGAACAGTTAGCATAACTTTGGATGGAATGCTCGTTGAGGAGCATCTCTTTGCTGCTGAGCAGGTTGGCGCTATTTACCAACTGGGAATTGTTTCTTCCTCTTCTTCTGTCTTCCATCACATAGCAGAGATTGCTGGTTGATTTCAGCAAATCGATGCTGAGATGCGAGCGATAGCTCTGGATGGTATCAGGCGTAATCCATTGATATTTATTCTCTTGAAGTGTCTGAGCCAACGCTTTGTTCATATCTTGCACAATGGCATACTGGGCCTTGCGGTAGTTACTCACGCTGGAGAATACCGCAGACATCATGAGGATGGCGAAGATGAGAATGGAATGATATGCTTTCAACTTCATTTTTATTATCGTTTAAATCTTTTACTGTTTAACGAATCAACTGCAAAAGTACAGAAATTCAATGAAAATTGGTGTAAATTTTGATATAATATTCGTTAATTGATAAATGTCAGACTCATGTCAGCCTTATTTTTGGCTTCGTTCTTCTCTTTTTGATACCTTTGCAGCAGAAAACAAGTTTTAGAAAAGTATTTGATGACAATGGAGAAAAGTAAATTATTAACTAAAATGATGATGTTATGGGCATTTATCTATAGTGTAGAAGTAAGTGCCCAAGAGGTCGAGAAGGTATCGAATGATTCTATAGCCTTGCAAGAGGTTGTAGTGAAGGCAGCACGGGTGGTCAACAAGGAAGATGGCAAGTTGATATTTCCAAGCGATATTCAGAAGCAGCGTTCTTTTTCTGGATTTTCGCTTTTGGGAAAGTTGGCTTTGCCTCATATCAGGGTGGATGAAGCTGGCCGTTCTATTTCTGCTACCGACAATAAAGGAGAAGTGCAGGTTCGTATCAATGGCATTCTCGCCAATATGCATGATGTTCAGATGCTGGATGTAGCTTCTATTATGAGTGTAGATTATATCGACAGTCCTGGCGTAAGATATGGAAAGAATATTGCATACGTGATAGATATTCATACCCGCAGGGCTTCATCGGGTGGCAGTTTGGGCTTCAACTTGACCAATGCGCTAACTACCAAGCTCGGTTCGAACGATGTCTATGCATCAATCAATAGAGGCAAGAGCCAATTGAATATTTTATATGAACAGAGTTATGTGGATAATAAGGCATCCGAATATAATGAGGATGCTCAGTATCTTCTAAATGATGGTTCTGAGTATCAGATATCTCGAAAAATCATGAATGGGGCAACTCGGAATTTTGATAATACATTGCAGTTGAAGTATAATCTGGCTGATTCTACATTATATGTATTCCAGACAACGCTTACCACGGATTTCAGCAATCAGCCTTATACGTCGAATGAGATGTGGTTTTCTGAATCAGGAAAGCCTGCGTATCCTGTTTACAGAACCAGCAAGGGTAGGGATTTTACTCCTGCTCTCGATTTGTATTTCTATCATCAGTTGGGCAAGCATCAGTCTTTGTCGGTAGATGTTTTGGGTACTTATATCCACACCAAAGGAGCCTATTATGAAGATGAGGGCGAACCCTATCAGTATCAGGTAGATGGCAAGACTTATTCGGTCATATCCGAGGCAATCTATGAAAACCGATTGAAACCCTTTACTTTTTCAGCAGGAACCAACTTAAACTGGAAATATATGGATAATCAGTATTTGGGCGATGTGGTTAGCGAGAATGGTATCCGTTCATTGGGTATTTATGGTTTTACACAAATCAAGGGAAGTTTGGGACAATTCAAGGAAGGAACATCCCGTTTAACTTATGTGGCTGGCTTCGGGTTGAGTAATCAGTCTTATCGACAGGGAGATGAAGAATTTAGTTTTTGGCTTTGTCGTCCGAAACTCACATTGGCTTATTCCTTGACATCTTCGTTTCAGATTCGCTTGGGAAGTGAATTATCACAGCATATTTCGCAGATAGCTATGATTTCGGATACCCGTATTCGAAAGAACAGTATGGAATGGACTGTGGGTAATCCTTCGCTTAAGCCTAACAGTATATATGAGAACTGGGTGGTATTCTCTTTCAGTAAACCAAGGATAAATACTGATTTTACCTTAGAGTATCGTATCAATCGTCATTGTAATTTGGCGAAATATACCCGCACGGAAGATGATCAGTTTCTTTATACCCAGGAGAATCAGCCTCATTGCAATATGTTGTATCTTACGAATGAAACCCGGTTTGACATTATCCCCGACCACCTTATATTATCTGTGAACGCAGGTATTTACCGTTTTTTCAATAAGGGCGATGAGTACAGTCATTTTTATACCGCTTATAATTATGGTGGAACATTACAGGGGTATTGGGGCAAATGGACTGTGATGCTGTATGCTGACAACGGTTGGAACTTTATGGAGGGAGAGAACATCGGGCATAATCCTCCTTCATTGGCAGCCTCAGCCAGTTATCATATGGGTGATTTCGATTTTACCCTTTATATGCATAATCCGTTTATGGCTCATCCGAAATCCTATTCTGCAGAAATCGTCAACGTCTTGCTCCGTAAGCAAGTTCGTGGTTATGACAATTCGGGAGGTAATTTGCTCCGTATCGGTGTTGCCTGGAATATCAATCGGGGAAAGGAATACCGTAAGATACAGCGGAATATCAACAATGAGGAGCGCGAAACGGGTATCTTGAAATAGGTGGCTTTGCTTTCTATTCAGATTTTATTATGCGCCCTTTTTCTTCATCATTAATCGCGACTTTTCTTTGGCCAGAACCTGCATATCCACGGCTACATCATCTTCATCTACAATTTCTACGCCAGTCATTGTTTCTATCACGTCTTCCATGGAAACTACGCCACGGAGACAACCGTATTCATCCACAATTATAGAGATGTGTTCCCGCTTTTCCAGCATCTTTTCCCATATCTGATATAGAGATTCATCTTCATTGAAAGAAAGAATCGGGCGCACCAACTCTGATAATCTGGTCTGGAACTTGTCGTCTGAAACCTCCTTGAGCACCATGTCTTTCAGGATATAGCCCACGATGTAGTCTTTGTTATTATCATACACAGGGATGCGAGAGAAATTCCATTCCTTCTGTTCGTAAAACTCCTTGATGGTTTGATTCACGTTGGCAGATTCTACCACAATGGATGGAGTCATTACCTCTTTGGCCTTTACTCCAGCCAGGCGAATACAGCTTTTGATGATCTTGCTTTCTGATTCACGGAAGATGCCTTCTGTGGTTCCTACATCCACCATGGCTGACACTTCCTCGCGGCTCATGGTGGCCTGGTGGTTCTTAGGAGTAAATATCTTCGTGATAAGTTCTGAGAGCAGCACCAATGGATAGGTGATGAAAATGAGCACCCTGATAATCTTGGTAGATGACATGGCCAAAGAGCGCCAATAGGATGCACCAATGGTTTTCGGGATGATTTCAGAAAGCACCAGAATCAGCAGGGTAAGAATAGCGGAAATGATACCGAAGTATTCTTCACCAAAGAGTTTGATAGACTCAGCTCCTACACCGGCAGAACCGATGGTGTGGGCGATGGTGTTGAGCGAAAGAATGGCACCTACCGGGCGATCTACGTTGTTCTTATACTGTTTCATCAACGAGGCAGTCTTGTTGCCTTGATTCTCCTTCATCGAGATAAACGACAT
>USJD01000121.1 GCA_900554835.1 uncultured Prevotella sp.
AGACCATTCTTCAAATCGCCATCAGTTTCTTAACGGCAATTGCCACCACGCTCGGAATAACGAGTTGTGTGGGATAAAAGAAAGATATCGCGTTCAAGCAAATCATAATAAAGTTTTCAACTGTTTTAAATTTATAGTATTTTTTCATAAAGCAAGCCCTCAGCTGAGATAGCTGGGGGCTTTCGTTTTTTATGGCATAAACGGAATAATCACTTTTAGACAGTGGTCATTTGGTCATGGTTATTATTGGTCAAAATCATTGCAAGTTAAATCATAACAACAGAGCCATAAAGTCTCTAAAATAAGCATAAAAAGTCGGATTTTTTAGAATCTTCGGCTAAAATCACATTATAAAATGCTAAAATTTTTCCTTTTATAATAGATTATCGCAATAAATTATTATTTTTGTAGGATAAAATTCAATAAAAATATGAATGCGTGGCAGAGCCACAGAAAGGAGAATAACAATGAATAAAGAACAACAAGACAGAGCTATGTTTGTATCGTTCTGTATAGAGCAATACGCAAAGACAAAGAATATGGCGACTGAAGATGTGGTGAATTTGCTTGAACAATATGGCATCGCAGAGCATTTCTGTGAGTTCTACGATGTGCTCCACACCCAAGGCGGTCAGTGGCTTGTTGAAGAAATTGACAAAATGATAAACGAAAGAAGATAATGAGCAAAGTATATCATGGAAGTATCGAGGAAGTTAGAAACCCCGAGATACGTCAGCCAAACCATTCTCTCGATTATGGCTCTGGCTTCTACGCAACAACTTCTTACGAACAGGCTAAGAAATGGGTAGAGCGAAGAATGAAAGATAAAGGAGTTTCTTTCGGTTACGTTAATGTCTATGAGTTGGATGACGAAGTAATAAGGGATATGAAATCACTCTTCTTCGAAAAGCCAACAGAGGAATGGGTAAATTTCGTAATGAAAAACCGTACCGAGAGGGAGTTCGCTCACGACTACGATATCGTGTATGGTCCTGTGGCAGATGATAGCGTTTATACTCAGTTCATACTCTATGAGGGCGGTATCATCAGTATGCCGACTCTCATTCAAGAATTGAAGACGTATAAATTGGTTGACCAGTATCTTTTCCACACAGAGAAATCGCTACTTGCCATTAAATTTGTTGAATCAAAAATTATAAAGTTATGAATGCTAAAATAACGCAAGACAACTTGTATATGTTGCTGCCATTAAAGATAGGATGGCTTGCTCCTTGGCTCTCTGAGGACAAGGGCATAAGTCTTACGGATGCAATCAACCGCATCTATCATTCAAAACTATACAAGAAGTTATCTACTGAAAGTACCAAATACTGGCACTTGGGACCAGTGGACTTATACAATGAATTGAAAAAAGAATTTTAAGCTGAAGAAGTGATGTCAACAGACTATAGCGAAAGAACCTATAAAACTATTTACATAAAAAAAGATGGGGTTCGGTCTCACGACTCACCCCATCTATACTCATATATACGAAAAATTATATGCAATATAATTGTTTTATTATTATTTCACCGCAATCTTAATAGAATCCTTACCTACTTTGGCAATCACTAATGATTCGTTTACGGCATAAGAAGCAGAGCCATTTGCTGCAACCGAAGAACCGAGATACTTGCCATCAGTAGCATAGAACTTCACCACTTCGCCATTATCAAGACCAGAGAGGGTGATGATACCATCATGAGCAGAAGCCACAACGCCACGTGTTCTCACCATATTGATGTTAGTACCAGTATCCAAGTTAGCATCTATCCAGTACAGAGTTGCCTCCGCCTTATCTGATGCTTTATATCCATCTGCTGTAGCATAAACAGAAATATTATAGGCTGCAGAAAGAGATACTTCTCCATTTTCGCTCAGCGCATCAGACTTAATATCTGTATCAGTTATTGTATAATGATACTTTGCTCCTGCTGTTTCGCAAGCGAACATCAATTTGCCTGATTCGTAAGAGATAGATGGTGTAGAGCATTGAGTAACTGGCTTGTTATCTTCTCCTGCTTCGCCTGGATTCCAAGCATAGATATATTTATAATTAGGTCCAAAAGCATCTTTATAACCCTGTAGGTATTCTGTTGGAACCTTAATTATACTTGTCGTTGGTATTTTTAAGCCTGCGTAATGTGAATTACAATATTTACCTTCAAAATATACAGTTTCCAGTTTTTGACAATTTAAGAAGCAATTCCCACCCAATGAAGTAACAGATGAAGGGATGGTGATAGAGATCAAACCACTGCAACCTTGGAAGCAAAAATCACCCAACGAAGTAACAGATGAAGGGATGGTGATAGAGGTTAAGCCACTACAGTTCCAGAAGCAATTCCCACCCAATGAAGTAACAGATGAAGGGATGGTGATAGAGGTTAAGCCACTGCAGTCTTGGAAGCAACCATCACCCAATGAAGTAACAGATGAAGGGATGGTGATAGAGGTTAAGCCATTGCAACCAGGGAAGCAATAATCACCCAATGAAGTAACAGATGAAGGGATGGTGATAGAGGTTAAGCCACTGCAACCAGGGAAGCAATAATCACCCAATGAAGTAACAGATGAAGGGATGGTGATAGAGGTTAAGCCAGTGCAACCTTCGAAGCAAGAAGCACCCAATGAGGCAACAACATACTCTACCCCATCATTACCCTTAACCTTCTCTGGAATAATAATATCACCAGAATATTTACCATCAGTTTTAGGCACAAGTGTAGCTGTCTTCGTATCAGAATCCAACAAATAACGAATTCCATCTATGACTTCTGCCATCGCACTACTCGTAGTCATGAGCATCAGAACTACCAACATAACAAAGCCTTTAAAAAGACTGCTGGTTCCGCTTTTACTATCCAAGAACCTTTTTCTTAAAGTAAAATCTTTCATAATCTTCTGTATTTAAATCTTTTCTCCGCAAAAATACTACTTTATTATTAAACCAACAAGATTTTGTGGTAAAAATCAAAAATATCATGATATCTTTTTCATGTATCATGTTCTTCATATTGTACTTTGGTCATAATGGTCATGGTTATTTTCGGTCAAAATCATTGAATGTATTAAATTGAATGTATTAATAAGTAATGGCTATAAAACCTATTTATCATCGAGTCATCGGCATAGCGAACGAAAGGGAGACATAGGATCATGCCGAGCATACTAAATAAGGAGGGTGCGTCATGGACTTTGACACACCCTCTTTTAATTTATATCAAAATTTCAAAACTACATTATTTGATCATAACCTTCTTGGTCTTACCATCGCTTGTTTTCACGATGTTCAAGCCCTTCTGCAACTTTTCTATCTTTCGACCACTTGCGTCGAAGTACTGTACTTTATTGTCTGCATCAACTGTCATATCCTTGATGCCTGTTGTAGAAGTGATGATGATGCCATCACGACTAGCATCATATCGCCAAGTATAGCCATCAGGCAAGATAATCTGAATCTTCTTGATGTCCTCGGCTGTCAAAACATAATCACTTCCACCCAAGATAATTGGAGTATCAAGAACGATGTCCGTAATATTGATATGAATGCGAATGATAATGTTCAACTTGCCGATAATATAAATTCTACCGCTTGCACCATTGTAGATGTAATCGTAGGCATAGCCATCGCCACCAAGGTAAAGGGTTCCACCATTATAGATAGTACCATTGCCACTTGTGCCAAATGTTCCACCTGTAATAGTTGTCGTACCACCCTTGCCATTCCAATAGACATAATCACCGATGCCAGAGCCGCCTCCGATGAATGTACCACCAGAAATAATGGTCTTACCACCGTTGTAGTAGCCGCCAGAAACTGTACCACCGAAGATAGTCGTAGTACCAAAAGAGTAAGTATAACCACCATAATTGGTACCACTGATGTTTCCACCATAGATATACAATATTCCATCATTATGGAAACCATATTCTCCACCACTAATTGTACCTTCACTATATTCAAAGACACCACCATCTTCAATATAGAAAAACTCCTGTGTAATGTCTGTGCCCAAACCCTTACCACCTTTCCAGATTACACGACCACCAGGAAGAACACGGACAAGGCGAATGAGGCGAACAATGTTAATATTGACGTCAATGACGAGAGTACCCTCAACATAAATATAACCAGACCCAGTATTTGACAAATTGAGATTTGTCAAAGTCAAGGTTGTATATTTCTTAATGGTAAAACTACCTGAACCTTTGAGAACAAAGTCTTTATTGGTTCCATCACCTTTGGCACCATTAATAAACCATTGCAAATCATCGTCTGGGCTTCCACTTCCCATACTTACAGGGTCATTAATCACACAACCACCAGAAGGTAAATCTATGTTTTTAGGGTCTTCTTCTGTTCCTTTTTCATTGTCATTTCCACCACCATTAATCCAGTTTTGCAAATCATCTTCATCATATACTTTCTTACGAATAGAGACTGTCTTTGCCTTTTCGTTATAGTAAATCTCACGGTCATCTGGGATATTAATGAACTGGTAGTACTTATATTCAGATGGAGCTACATTTGACATAAATGCTTTTTCAAGAGTAAAATTACTCCAATCGCCATCAATTGTCAGGGTATTGGTTGTTGCTGTTTTATCCACAAAAGTATGTAATGTAGCATCTGCCAGCAGATAAACAGTCAAAGGAGCAAAACGAGACATATACAATGCTTTACGAACCTCTATCTGATTTTTACCACCCACAAAGTTACCTGTAGAGAAAGCATCTTGTGAATCTAACGAAACGCAAGTACCCTTAGCATCGGTACATTTTATCGTAGATTTATCATCTGTATAAAGCCATTGGCATCCAACAACGGTATTTGAGCCAACTACTGTTGCACCATTTTTAACAGCAACTACTTTAGCTAATATTGCAGAAGAATTACTTTCGATATTTCCTCCTAACATATTCACTGTACCATAATAATCACTATTTACTGCTCCAGTTACTGCCGTTTTTGCAGAGAAGAAATTACCAAACTTATAAGTAAGTGAACCTCCATTTTGAATATTTATCAAGCCAACATTACTATTTGGGTTCTGATTCTTAAACACGACATTATTACCAATCGTCAAGTTTCCACCCAAAGATATGAAATAATCATCCGCAAGCCATGTTCCAGTCGTAATGCAATTAAAAGAGATATTCTCAAATGTCAAACTTGAAGACTTGCTTAACCCAAAGACTGCATGCCCAAACACATAAGTATTAGAAAATCCAATTGGGCCACCTGTTATAAGGGCATGACATTTTTCTGGAACAGTGATGTATTTACCAATAGTAATACCAGCTGCAGCAATTTCTACAGTTTCTGGATTTGCCTCAGTTGCCGTACCTTTTGCAGCAATTGCATTAAGTCTAGCTTGTAAATCATCAGCAGTATTTATAACTCCTTCTCCTTTTTTACGAAATTTTGCTTGGTTGTTTTCTAGATAAATCTCATAATTTTCATCAGACTTACCAGAACTTAAAAGAACACGATATTCCATTTTTGCAATATCTGTAGTTGTTAACTTATATTTAGAGGTTCCTTCAGCAAGAACAACATCAGTATTTTCAACATCATAATAATCTTGGAAGCATAAAATTCCATTAACAGCTGTAACAGAAGATGTAATAGCCACATGATTTCTTGTCTTACCTTTAACCCTATTGGCAAATTTTCTTACATCTGTTTTAGCCGCATCATAAATAATTTTTGAACCAAAAGAATTACAAGTAACAGAACGAACATAACCACCATTCAAATTTATAACATCATTGGAATTATAGCTATTTAAATAACCATAAATACGTCCTGAATTTATATATATATGATTAGATGTTGACAAAGAGGATGTTTTAACCAATTCAGGATAAACCCAGTATTTTCCATCAGGAGTCTTATATTGATATATATCGCCACCTGTTAAATAAAAAATTCCATTATCAATTTTAACTAGAGCATTTGTTAATTCACTACTAGTACTCAAAGTTCTTGGCTGCATAATAGCACCAGTTGACCAATAAACCGTAGAATTGTTCGAAATTGACAATAATAAGTCCTTGAAAGTATTTGCTGCTGTTAATGTACCATTGATAAAGCGGTAAGTCTTACCTGTACTAATCTCCAAAGTCTTGGTACGTGTAGTTGCTGTAAACTGTGAGAGGTCAACCTCAATCACATCACTTGCACGTGTCAAAGTAGAGGCAGACTTGGTGATAAACTCCTGTAAGTCATCACTTTTTTCTGCTGCCATCACGACATTAGGAAGCCACACTATTAACAATGCCAATAGCCAACTTCGCCATAAATTAGTAAAACTTTTCATAAAATAAAGTCAATAAAAAAAGGCGGAACCGTTCGTGGCTTGTCTCAACACGGCTACCGCCAAGTGGCCTTACACAACACAAGCACAGAACGGCTCACGCCTAAAGAGGCATGAACCTTACCCTGCTGCTTGTCCTCGTTGTGTGAATATTGGCGGTATTCTGTTGAGGAGAACAAGAGCTAAAAGCTCAATATTTTAAATATCTTATTTCAAGTCAAAAACGAAACACCTTTTGGGTTAATAATAAATTATCTAAGGCTAAGCTCTGAGAGCCGACACCCAACTCTTACTAAGTATTCCGTCGCTATTTCTGTCTGTTTCTTAAATCTATAATTTTATTGTTAAACATCAAATTGACTAACACTGTCGGCAAAGATAATCAAAATCCTAGACAACACCAAACTTTTGCTCAAAAATTTAGCAAAATAGTAATAGCTTGATTTTAAAACTTCACCTTACATACATCGCATAAATACATCGATATACCTGTTAAACAAGTTAACTACCATATAAGCATAAATCTCTACAATTGCTTCAAACTTTTTCATCCATTAAAAATTCTAGTAAACCTATGGTTATAATACCATTCTCTTCTCTCCATGGTTTGATGGCATCTTTCACCACAATAATCTTCAAGAATGAATCTGTGAATTTTAGAAGAGAAGCTATTTCTTGTTTACGTTTCTACTCGTCTGGTAATGCCAAGGCAGACAGTATGTAATATCACAGGCTACCTTCGTTGATTACAAAGTCAACCTCTATTTGTTTGCGCTACCATTTACCATCTCTATCTACAAAACGCTATCACATAGACATCCGCATTATCAATTTCAACAGACTATTCAGAACCTTTTCAAAACGAGGAACGAGCTGCACCTCATCCAAATGAATATAATACAAATCGCTATCCATCATCCCAACCTTAATGTTCTTGTAAAACACAAGAGGATTACGCAATTTTACATTTCAATATCATCCAGTGCTATCCGAATAAACAATCATCCGCTACACCTGTCACTATCAAGTGCTGCCGAAAGAGGGTAAAAAGCAAATACGACTTGCCCAAACGCCTAATAACCGTTATTTTTTTATCAACCCATTTAATTTTTCATCTATGAGTTGCTATAAATAGAAGTTTTTTATCTGCATTTTCTATCTTTACGAAGATCTTTTGGCAATATAGCCACTTTTTCTTCACAGAACGTTAGTTTTATTTATTATCATACACCAGAAAACAAGATAAATCCTGCAATAAAAGACATCCTTTGGACTTCAACTCCTTTTGCTGCCGTATCCCCCCATATAAATAGCCTTATATCAAGTTGCTTTGCATTAAGGCAGAATCGAGTAGGAGGAAAACGAAGTGGGGTTTCTCCTACTTTCGTTTTCCGACCTCCCACACCACCGTACGTGCGGTTCCGCATACGGCGGTTTCTATTTTGGGTGCCATTCGATGTATGAACCCATCAATGTAGCATAGCCTGCCATGCTCAACTTTTCGTTGGTTATCGCATGACATAGTATATAACTGCCAGCTATGCGCCAATAACCCAAACGACTATTGCCCCACATGTAAGCTTGGTATTTGTCAATACCGCACTTTACCAAGTTGGCTACTCTCGTTTTCACCCTCTTCCACGACTTCCATATACACATACGTAGCCGTCGCCTTAGCCACTCGTCCGTTTTCATGAGGAAACGTTTCATGTTTGCCGCCAGCTTCTTTCAGATTCCACCTCGCAGTGGTCACCCTTGCTATTGGCTATACAATTCCCGCTATTAGGGCTTGATAGGGGACTTGTACCCATTAAAATAGGCTCATGCCGAGCATACGAAAAAGGGAGGCAAACCTCATCTCAAGGTCTGGCCTCCCACCACTTACTTATAGTTAAAAAATAACCGATAATATATCCGGGAATTATCGAGTCAGGAACTTATCTACCTGAGCTGCAATCTTTCTACCACTCGCCATAGCTCTTACTACCAGAGAAGCTCCGTTTGCTGCATCACCTGCCACGAAGACATTCTCTGCAAACTCAGGCTGCTGTGGCTTCAGGAAGCCCATGGCCAAGAATACTGCCTCTGCCTTGATGATTTCTGGCTCTCCAGCTTCTACCATCAATGGGCGACCGCCCTCTGGGTTTGGCTTCCAATCGATAGGCTGAACCTTCACACCCGTCAACTTTCCATTCTTGCCGAGGAACTCCAATGAGTTGATGTTCCAGCGACGTGTACATCCTTCCTCATGGCTGGATGTAGTCTTCAGTGTGCGAGGCCAGTTTGGCCAAGGATTCTTAGGATCCTCAGGACCCTCTACTGGCTTAGGCATGATCTCAATCTGAGTTACACTCTTGCAACCCTGACGATGAGCCGTACCGATACAGTCGGAACCAGTATCACCACCACCGATAACCAAGACATCCTTGCCCTTGCAGTTGACCAGTTCATCCTTAGAGAACTCCATGCCAGCAAGGATTCGGTTCTGCTGAGAGAGGAGTTCGAGGGCGAAATAAACACCCTTCAATTCTCGTCCTGGAATCTTCAAGTCGCGGGCTGTAGGAGTACCCGTAGATACCACGTAGGCATCAAAGCCCTCTGGCAACTTGGTGACATCTATCTGCTGATTGTATTTGAACTCGATGCCTTCCTCTTCGAGAAGACGGAGGCGGCGGTCGATGATACTCTTGTTGAGCTTGAAGTTAGGAATACCATAGCGCAACAAGCCACCGGCATTCTCACGTGCCTCGAAGACTGTTACCTTATATCCCTTGTGATTCAACTGATTGGCAGCAACCAATCCTGCAGGACCGGCACCGATGACAGCCACGGTCTTGCCATTACGCTCAGGAATCTCAACGTGCACATAATCCTCAGAGAAGGCGTGCTCCACGATGGCGCACTCATCCTCACGGTTGGTAGTTGGTTCATGATCCATGAGATTCAAGATACAAGCCTTCTCACAGAGTGCAGGACAGATACGTCCTGTGAACTCAGGGAAGTCGTTGGTGGAATTGAGGAGTCGGTAAGCCAACTCCCAGTCGCCCTTGTAGAGCGCATCGTTCCACTCCGGTGCCTTGTTGCCCAATGGACAAGCCCAGTGGCAGAAAGGCACACCACAATCCATGCAACGGGAAGCCTGCTGACGGCGGTCGTTGCTATTCAATGTCTGTTCTACCTCGCTGAAATCGAGGATTCTATCGTGAATTGGTCTATAACCTGCTTCCTTGCGAGGTATAGTCAAAAATGCTTTTGGATTTCCCATCTTGAAAAATTAAGTGAAGAGTGAAGAACGAAGAGTGAAGAATTCATGTGCATATCTCTCCATCGCATCCATTTACTATATTCTTCCGAATGCTACCTTGTCCTTTTCCTCTAATTTATTAATTTTATGACGTGAAGCGAAGAGATAAGGAGCAAAGCATTTGAATTCTTCACTCTTCACTCTTCGTTCTTCACTTTATTAATAGTCTCGCTGCATATCCGCAATCTTCTGCTGCAACTTCTTTACCTGCTCTTCCTGGAGCACACGCTTGTATTCGATTGGCACTACCTGGATGAAATCCTCTACGTAGTGATTCCAGTCATCAAGCATGGTACGGGCGAGCTTACTGCCTGTATAGAGATAATGCTGACGGATGAGCTCGTGCAACTCCTTGCGATAGGTGCTGTCTTCCACGAGGTTGATCTCCACCATATCCATATTACAGAAGTAATCGAAGTTGTGGTTCTTATCCCATACATAGGCAACACCACCACTCATACCTGCGGCAAAGTTGCGACCAGTCTCACCAAGTACTACGACTCTACCACCTGTCATATATTCACAGCAGTGGTCGCCGGCACCCTCGATGACAGCTACAGCACCTGAGTTACGCACTCCGAAGCGCTCACCCACCTTACCGT
Organism: uncultured Prevotella sp.; assembly: GCA_900554835.1. Taxonomy (GTDB): domain Bacteria; phylum Bacteroidota; class Bacteroidia; order Bacteroidales; family Bacteroidaceae; genus Prevotella. Next base: position 10,230 of record USJD01000121.1, read on the forward strand.
TGATATACAGTTCACCACTTGTGGCACCATAGAGACCGGTGTTACCTGCGATGATATTATCCTCGGCTGCGAAATTACTGCGGATAGGAGGAAGGATGGAAATACGACCTCCTGAAAGTCCCTTTGCAAAATAGTCATTGGTCTCGCCTTCCAACTTGAAATCGACACCCTTTACCAAGAATGCTCCGAAACTCTGACCTGCAGAACCCTTGAACTTCACATTCACAGTCTTATCTGGAAGACCTGCCTCACCATATTTCTCAGCTATCATACCACTGAGCATCACACCGGCAGCACGGTCGGTATTCTTGATGGCGAAGTCGAGGTTCACTTCCTCCTGATTTTCGATGGCACGCTGGGCACCACGAATCAGTTGCTGGTCGAGCACATTGTCGAGATCATGAATTTGCTCGGTAGTATGATAGAGTGAGCAATGACCAG
>USJD01000122.1 GCA_900554835.1 uncultured Prevotella sp.
TGAAAATAGGAGGAAAATGCCTTTTATGATTAGCATTTACCTCCTACCCGATTTTCAGCCTTTATCGGCTTTGATTTTCAGCCTTTCTCGGCTGCACTCATTTGTTTTTACAGACTGCACGAAGTAATTCCCAAAGTGGTAGCCAGTGCAGTCAGCACGCTGATTGCGATTTGCAGAATTGTTTTCCAAGTTTCTTTCTTCATTTTGTTTAGTTTTTAAAGGGTTAATAATGAATGAATTAGCAGTTTATGCTGCGATTTGGTGAGAAGGAGAGGTAGTGATTACTTCAATTCATAGGATCCGTCGTCACTTCCGCTTCCCTCAGTGTTGCCACCGGATGGATTGCTTTCGCTTCCCTGAGAACCGCCCTGAGAACCGCTTCCCTCGGTTCCTGTGTTAGAACCTCCGCCTTGCGTAGAGTCGCCGCCCTGATTTGAGTCGCCGCCCTGATTTGGGTCATCGCCATTCGTATTACCGGTATCTTCGGTGTTTCCGTAGGCGTTGTACTCCTCGATACGGCACTTCTTGCGAAGTTCTGTGTTGCTCCAAGACTTGGTATTGCGCAGGATGAGGTGAACGCCCTCTACACTGGCAGCAGAAACCTTGTCCTTAGACTCCACACCCTTGGAAGTCATGCCGATGGAGAAGAGACCGAGGTCGGCGAAACGTACGCTCTTGCCGTCGAGGATGAGTTCCTGCAGACAGTCGAGTGTGTCCATCAAAACTCCGTGGACAGTGCCTCGAGAGTAAGGAGAGTTGTGCTCGGATACGTGGGTCACGAAATCCTCAAAGCTCACTTCTCGGTCGGTTACGGTGGTGGCGTACCACATTTTCTTGTTTGCATTTTCTCCACTCTGTGGAGTGCGAGTAATTTTACGATACTTCAATGTACCTCGTTTTGCCATAATTTTTTAGTTTTTAAAGGGTTAATAATATAATAATATAGTATGTGAATTGTTTCTTCAGTTTCAGATGAAAAACCAGTTTCAGATGAAGAACCAGTTCCTATAGTAAGCCAGTTTTCAGACAGAAGAACCAGATTCAGACAGAAGAACCCGTTTTCAGACAGAAGAACCAGTTTCCTGATAGGAGAACCAGTATTGCTCTTGTTCTGATTTCTGATGCAAAGGTACTGCTTTTTTCTTTTGCAGCCAAATTAAATCGCCGAGTTACGTGAGTTTTGAAAATAATTAAATGTTAAAAACTGTAAAGTATAGTTTTGCGGGGCGCAAATCTATATTTTTCCTTTTCTTAAACTATGTTTTTTCATATTGTAAGCAGTCTTATGTGCCTATATATCAGAATTATAACCTATTGCTTATTCCTTTCTTATCTCATTTATCTTTGATTTTGCTTACAATCTGTAACCTTATCTCAAAAACTCCTCTGAAACTCAAATTTGCTTTCTAATGCCTCTTGTTTCTTTTCCAAAGATCAAATCCTGATTTTCTGAAATTCTTTCCTGTTTTTCAAGAAAATCTTGAATTTTACTTGAAAATCTTGATTTTTCACAAGCAAAAGAACAGTCTTAAGCGATATCAATATCAGTAATATCAGTTTTTTTTGTGCCTATTATTTTCGAAGTAAAAATGTATATTATATTATTATATATATATAATATATAATATAAATTAAATACTTTCAATTAGTAAGTAGATATTTGTACCCTCAAAATAAAAACTGATATTACTGATATTGATATCGCTCTGTCATCCTTAAAATATTTGCTATACATTTCTTGAAAAGTTCATTCTTGCTGTATCATTCAGTTTTCTATCACCCAATATCAATATCAGTAATGTCAGTTTATTTTTCTATTTTCAGTTTATTTTTCTTTTCTTTTTATTTTTCATTCTAAAAAACAGATTATTTTTCATTCTAAAAAAACAGAAAAAAACTGCTTTAAGACTTGCAAGTTTAGAAAATAAACCGTATCTTTGTCCTCAGAACGCAATTATGTGCTTACAAGTGCGAACAAATTTAAATATTAACAAATATGGCGGAATTCATCAATCCACGTGCCGACTGGGCTTTCAAGCGCATTTTCGGCAGTGAGGACACCAAGGAGTGCCTGATTACTTTCCTGAACGGACTGTTTGAAGGCGAGTTTGTAATCAGAGACGTAAAGTTTGTGAATACCGAACAGATACGTCACAATGAAGATGAGCGAGGCGTAGTCTTTGACGTAAAATGTATTACAGAAGACGGACGACATATCATTGTAGAGATGCAGAAGAAGGAGCAGAAATATTTTGTGGACCGTGCTATTTTCTATACTTCCAAGGCGATTGTAGAGCAGGGAGTACGCAGTAGTCCATGGGATTTCCATCTGGCGCCGGTCTATACCGTATGCTTCATGGATTTCAAGGTAAAGACGGGTATTCCCCACCAGTTCAGAACCGATATCGGTTTAGGGTTGCTCGAAGAGGTAAAAGAGAAAACGACAGAGGGAAAGACCTACGAACTGTCTGGACTGAAGTTTGGTTTTGAGAAAATGCGCCTCACATTTCTCCAGTTGCCGCTCTTTGAGAAGCGGCAGGCTTCGGAGTGTGAGGACGACTTATTTGATTGTTGGATATATATAATTAAGAATATGGAAAAGTTGAAGGAAATGCCTTTTGTGGACAAATATCCAGTCTTCCGTATGCTGGCTGAGATAGGTGACCTCAGAAAGCTCACTCCTGAGGAGCGAGAGCTGTATGACGAGGACATCAAGGTGATGCGTGACCTGTATGCCACCCAGAAATGGGAGGAGGAGCAGAAGCGCATGGAAATAGAAAAGGGTAGAGCTGAAGGCAGAGAGCAAGGAAGAGCTGAAGGCAGAGAGCAAGGAAGAGCTGAAGGAAGAGCTGAAGGTAGAGCTGAAGGAAAACTCGAAATCGCTAAGAATCTTCTTGCCATGGGCATACCTATGGATAAGGTTGTTCAGGCTTCGGGCCTGACTGAAGAGCAGATATCTGCTATGATGAATTAGAAATTTAATGAATTTGAAATAATTTATGGACTGAAATAAAAAAAATAATAGACTGAAATAAAAGATGAAGAGGACGCATCATAATGATGTAATATTATGTCTTTGGGTGTGTCCTTTTCTGGTAAAATAATTTGTTTTTTAGATGTATTTTTATGCTAAAGATTTAATGCAATAATTTGAAATGTTAGTAATACTTCCAATCTAAATCCAATCAATTTCAGTTCAATCTACATCCTATCAATTAACAATCCTATTTCATAATAATATTAATCCTTTAAAATTAAGATAATTAAAAACCCTATAAATTATACCATTATGAACAACATTCCAACCGTATTTTGGCTCATCCCGATAGCCAGCATCGTAGCATTGGGCATGGCCTGGTTCTTCTTCCGCAGCATGATGAAAGAGGATGAGGGAACCGAGAGAATGAAAGAGATTGCGATGCACGTGAGAAAGGGTGCTATGGCTTATCTCAAACAGCAGTACAAGGTGGTAACCATCGTCTTTGTGGTGCTCGCCATCATCTTCGCCTTCATGGCCTATGTGCTCAAGGTGCAGAACCCGTGGGTGCCTTTCGCTTTCCTTACAGGCGGTCTCTTCTCCGGACTGGCTGGCTTCTTCGGTATGAAAACGGCTACCTATGCCTCTGCACGTACTGCCAATGGGGCACGTACGGGACTGGACAAGGGACTGAGGATTGCTTTCCGCAGCGGTGCCGTCATGGGACTCGTCGTGGTGGGTCTCGGACTGCTCGATATCGCCATCTGGTTTATTGTTCTTAATGCCGTATATCAGGGCGAATCCACTGCCCTCGTCACCATCACCACCACCATGCTTACCTTTGGTATGGGTGCTTCCACGCAGGCGCTCTTTGCCCGTGTGGGCGGCGGTATCTATACCAAGGCTGCCGATGTGGGTGCCGACCTTGTGGGCAAGGTGGAGGCGAATATTCCGGAGGACGATCCGCGCAACCCTGCTACCATCGCCGACAATGTGGGCGATAATGTGGGCGATGTGGCTGGTATGGGAGCCGACCTCTACGAGAGTTATTGCGGCTCTATTCTCTCTACGGCAGCCTTGGGTGCTACGGCATTTGCCATGAACGGCGATATGCAGTTGCGTGCCGTCATCGCCCCTATGATCATCGCTGCCATCGGAATCTTCCTTTCCCTCATCGGTATCTATCTGGTACGTACGAAGGATGGTGCTTCGATGAAGGATTTGCTCCATTCGCTGGGATTAGGAACCAATGTGAGCGCCCTGCTCATTGCCGTGGCCACCTTCGTGATTCTCTATCTCTTGGGCATCGAAAACTGGCTCGGACTTTCCTTCTCCGTCATCAGCGGACTGGTGGCTGGCGTCATCATCGGTCAGGCCACAGAGTATTATACCTCCCAGAGTTACAAGCCTACGCAGAAGATAGCCGAGGCTTCGCAGACGGGTCCTGCCACCGTGATCATCAAGGGTATCGGTACGGGAATGATTTCCACGATGATACCAGTAGTCACCATTTCCGTGGCCATCATGCTGAGTTATCTCTGCGCCAACGGATTTGATATGTCGCTCTCTGCCAAGTCTATCAGCACCGGTCTCTATGGTATCGGTATTGCAGCCGTGGGCATGCTCTCTACGTTGGGCATCACCCTTGCCACCGATGCTTACGGACCTATCGCCGACAATGCGGGCGGTAATGCCGAGATGAGCGGATTGGGCAAGGAGGTGAGAGAGCGTACGGATGCACTGGATGCCTTGGGCAACACCACTGCTGCTACCGGAAAGGGATTTGCCATCGGTTCTGCAGCTCTCACGGCCTTGGCGCTGTTGGCTTCCTATATAGAGGAAATCAAGATTGCCATGATCCGGGCGGTGGAGAACGGAAAGCAGTATGTGGATGCGGCTGGAAATATCTTCGACCCTATGAATGCCTCAACCATCGACTTTATCAATTTCTTCCAGGTGAACCTCATCAATCCGAAGGTGCTGGTGGGCGCTTTCCTGGGTGCGATGGCAGCCTTCCTGTTCTGTGGACTCACGATGGGTGCCGTGGGAAGGGCTGCGGAATCGATGGTGCAGGAGGTGCGCCGCCAGTTCCGTGAAATCAAGGGAATCCTGGAGGGCAAGGCTACTCCCGACTATGGTAGGTGTGTGGAAATCAGTACGCGCAGTGCCCAGCGGGAGATGATTATCCCTTCGCTGCTGGCCATCGTGATACCTATCGTGGTGGGTTTGGTATTAGGTGTAGCGGGCGTATTAGGTCTGCTCACTGGCGGATTGGCAGCCGGATTTACGCTGGCTGTGTTCATGTCCAATTCGGGCGGTGCCTGGGATAATGCGAAGAAGATGATAGAGAAGGGCAGTTTCGGCGGCAAGGGTAGCGAGCACCACAAGGCTACCATCGTGGGCGATACTGTGGGCGATCCGTTCAAGGATACTTCCGGTCCTTCGCTGAATATCCTTATCAAGCTCATGTCGATGGTGAGTATTGTCATGGCGGGACTTACTATCGCCTTTCTGTAGAATTTGAGGATGATGTGACATAAATATTCAGTTGAAATCTCATTTGAGAATGAAAACTTGAATAAAATTTCATTTGAGATAGATAAAATTGAATAAAATTTCATTTGAGATAGAAAACTAAAAATATCTCCTATATTATATATCCCCCTTGCAGTATTTCCGATTTGTCTCGGCACTGTGCAGGGGGATTTTTTATTGAATTGGCATTTCCCAAAACGAACAATGCTTCTTTTCAGAACGAGCAATGCTTCTTTTCTGAACGAGCAATGATTCTTTTCTCAAAATAGGCAATGATTTTTTTTCAAAAAAAATTACGCTAAAATCAGCCGAATAGCTAAAAATGAACTATTTATGAGTTTTTCACCTCAACAGAGGTAATGATTTAGCAACAGTTCTAAATTCTGCAATCTGCATACGTTTGCTGCCTAACAACTCTTTTCGGCTGCAAAAATACAAAAAAAATAATGAATCTAAGAATTTTATTAAACAAAAAATATCAAACAGAGTAATATGTTGCAAAAAGCACGGTCTTACTAGTAGTCTGTAAAGTCTAAAAGTTGAGTAAAACGTCGTTCGTCACATACTGATGATTGATGAAATATCACACGTGCCTTACTAAACTTTTAGACTTTACAATCTACTAGTTGTTTATTTTGCGAAATACGTATTTACAACATTTGTTGTTGTATTTTGCAATTTTAGCAACTTGTCGGTAAATTCTAAAACTTTAAACTTAACAGGGAAAGTTTTTGTACCCTTTCCTTCTGATGGAAAAATAACATAAAATGTTTCTACGTTTTCCTGCTGTATTAAGTATGGCTTCTCTATAGTATGAGTCTGTCCATTAAAGGAGAAACTAGTTGTGTATGTCGTATCTTTGAATATAAGATTCGAAGTATAAGACTTTCCTTTTGGCAATTGCAACTCCCATTTTTTACCTTTTAAGCTGTCGATTTTAAATGATTGTGCATGAACTAATTGCCCATTTAGGAACAATAGAGAAATAAAAAAATATTTAAAAATTAACTTCATATTTATTTAATTACTTTATACCTGTTAATACTATATTATAATCTTGTAAAAAATACCCAGCATTAACTGAGTACATACAAGCAAGCTCAGGGTCCATATAAATAGCAGCACCCGTATTGGAGTTATATCCTACACATAACACATTATGGGCAGAGCTTTCTATTTGGCTATTTACATCAGTCATGACGGGATGCTTGGCATCTATTGCAGACTTATAATTTGTAAATGTTTGAGTTTTAAAGAAATGTGTTACAAAAGGCTCGATATAATCCAAAGAAACACCATCAATCAAAGGATTTGAATTATATGTTTGTGTATAATATAGAATATACGCTCCCTCATTTACTGTTCCACCAAAAACTTTATTGTTTGCATACTCCATAATTGATGTTACGTAGGCATTAGGTATTTGCTTTGCCATTGTTGTTGGCAAACTACTTTTGACAAAGACATCACCTTTTTGTTTTGAATATTTTGTCGGGTTATAAATTATTTGAGTGGAAATCTGTTCTTTCGACACATTGTCTGGCTCGATTAAATCAGTCCCTTCACATGCGACCAAAAAAGTCACAGGAATAAAAATAACAAATGTTTTATCTTCATATACATTTTCCTTTCCAAATGGTTTCGTCATTCAATTCTTGCACTTGTAGCAACCATTTTTAAACCTACAAGATTCTATATTTTTTTGCAAATTTACAAAAAAATATTTTAAGTGTTGAAAAATTAAAATTATTTATCCTTTTTAACAATCTATCTTTGTTTGTTTTTATACACAACTACTTCTCTTGTCTTGTAATTATTTGGATGCAAAGTATGTTTAATGGTTAAGTTTTTCGAAAGAAGAGCATTTTTTGTTTTGCGTATAATTTACGTTAAATTTTATAGGATTAAAGTACAATGATAACATTTTTACTCTATCTTTGCAAAATAAACATTTAATTTTCAATAGTTATGAAACATTTATATATTTTTCTTATAGTGTCATTCTGTTCATCATTACTCAGTTGCACTAATGATGACAGCTTTCTCGCTCATGATTTTGAGACTCAGCAAAATCGTGCTTTGTCTATTTACATCGGAAACTACAACATCTATCAGATTGCTAAAAAGGTGTCATTACCATCGGCTTCCACAACCAAATTAAACTCAGTAATAACAAATTGCTGTAACGACTATCCTGTTATTAAGTGGCTACATAATTATGCAAAAGATAAAAAATACAATTTTTCAGATGTAAATATTACATCTAAAGGCATGAATGGGAATCCTGCTGCCTATGACCATAGTACAAAAATCCTGTCATTTTTAACAAGCAATGCTATAAATAACACAACTTATCCAGAAGAGTTCATACATATGAACCAAGATAATGTGTATTTTGGAGGAATTGGCACATATGAAAAAACTGCCATGCTAAATATAGAGTTCGAATCAAAATTCATTCAAGATGTTATTCATGCGCCTTATGGAACACAGTTAGTTGGTTCTGGCAATAAGTATTACAATTCATATATCAATTGGGTGTATTCATTTAATCCAACATCTTCATTTCCAAATTTTACCGCAGTAGAATCTGGTTATAACAATATTTCTTGGTGGCAATTTGCTCAGGACTTCAAGGAAAGTTCTCCTTCTCCTTACAAAGATTACGTTATGAGCAATGTGCTTGTAGCAAAACTTATAGATATTATAGGGAATAATTTTGGCAAAAATACAAAAAGTATCGCTTTGGCTAGTTCAAAAAACAGTACAATCTTACCCCAAAGTTTCAAATATAAAGGAAAAACATTTATAGTAAAAGAGAACATTATCAAAAATGCACAAAACAAAATCTCTTTTGCCAATATTGCTGTATCTAGTACTTTAAAAATCAACAAATGTATCCCTGTAGATTCTATAGTCAGACAAGTATTCTCAAAAGAACGTATAAAGTATCTAGCCGAAAGAAATGAAAAAATCATTTGCTTAACTGTATTTGATGGTCAAAGTGGAAAAATAGAAGAAGTCAGTTTTTCTCTGACTTTTGCACCTGATATTACAGAAAAGGAAATTTTTAATTTAGAGCAAATTATAAAAAATCAACTTTTTTCTTTTGAAGATACAAATACTCAAGAACATTATAGATTTGTACAAGCTATAGATTTTACATTGCTGAACAAATGATATAAACCTGTTGACGATTTCTTACTCGCCAACAGGTTTAAATTTAAATCACGCATACGTAGGGACGATTGCTGGATAAAAAACATTCAAATATATCTGTATAGGCGTTTAGAGCTTACAAAAACTTCACATAGAATATCAAACTGGTTGATTTTCAACAGAAGTGTTACAAGTGATACCTAAGACTTTTAGTGGTTTTTATGAAATAGCTGCACTATTTATTGCAAGATACACTCATTCTCAATGTTTTAGGTAGTGTGTACTAAATACCCATGCAGACAAATATATTTTGCTGCGTTGGCTCTTCTTAAATTTTATTACATTTATGTATATAGGTTTTGGGAGACATTTACCGCTATACATAAAATGGAGTTCTGGAGACTATCAAATGGTTCTTATCATTAATTAGAGAAAGATTTTGTACTAAAATTTGAGAAGAACCTTGCGCGTTTGTTCCTTGCTCCTTGCCATAAGATACAAATCTGATTATAATCGAAAATGATGATTTCTTCTATCTTTTGAGATATTCCATTGCTCCTTGAACCATTCTATAATAGGCTGTCTATTGATATACAAAAACAGTTGGTTCGGCTTGGTAGAATCAGAAAACACCTTGATTTCCGCATTCTCCACATTGAACTTTCTTCTGTGTTCCTCGGAATAGAGTGAACCGCTAAAGTTGAGTGCCTTTCCGGTCAGAAGCACTCCGATTTGCTCGATGGAGAAGCCAATCTTCCTGCACAGGTCTTCCATTTGCAAGCGTGCATCCAACATAGGGAACCAACGCTTGGCTTTGCGGATGATGTCGTTGAGTAAAGAAACCTCTACTGTGTGCTTGCTCTCTAAATTCGCAACCTCCGATTGGTGCTTCTGCCGCATCTCGCCAAGCTGTTTACTGTGGCTGTCCTCCATTCGCTGCACCTTCTCATGGAGTTCGTCTATGTATTGCTCTCGGTCTGTTACAAGCTCACACAACTTTCGGTTGTGTTGTTCCACCTCCTTCAATTTTCCACTGCCCAAAAGAGAACCAATCTTTGAAACAAGGGCGGTCTTGGCTTCCATCTTAGCAGCCTGTAGCTTCTCCGTGCTGATTTCACTCTTGGTTTGTTGTAGAAGTTGTTGTGCTTCCTCTACATCGGATTGCAATAGTTTCATGCAGTTTTGAAGTCTCTCCGTCTCTCGCTTGATGTTGCGGTAATACTGTGCCGTAGTGGTATGCCTCGCATCCGATCCACGGACACCTCGTTTCAATCCATACTTGCCCATGGCTTCCGCATAGCTGTCGTGATAGCCGACCATCTTGTCACGGTTGAGTACATCATCGGCACACAACCTCACGGCATTGGCTTTCTTGCGGTATGTCCGCTTGCCCTCTCCCATAGGTTTGTCCTTGGCTTTTCTCCGTTCGCCTGTCACTATCGGAACGATGGAGGCGTGGAGGTGTGGCGTATGCTCGTCCATGTGGAGAACAACTGACACGACATTTTCCTTGCCGAATGTGTCCTGCAACCATTTCAAACTGTCGTTGCACCAATCATCAAGCTGTCCTTTTTCTGCGATGTTCATCATGTCCTCATGTGTTCCCGAAAGAACTGTTCTTATCACCCTAACCTGGTCGTTGGTAATCTTGCGCTTGACGCCTGCAGTCTTGATGCGGTGGGCGATGGCTTCGTCACGACCGTACACACCACTCGGCATCTTGACAAGCTCACGGTTGAGATGCGTTCTCGTTGGGTCTGCGTTGTCGGGAATCACCTTGCGTTCTATGTGGTCTGATTCCCTTGCGTCAGAACTGCCCTTTGCCTTCTTGAAATCCAAACTGAAATGTCCCATAATAAACTTGTTTT
>USJD01000123.1 GCA_900554835.1 uncultured Prevotella sp.
CGCCCCTGTTCAGACATGTTTTGTTCTCTTTTTCAGATGTAGAACTTAGATAATCACCGCCGTTCCGCTGCAAGTTACCATCAGCATGGAACCGCTGTTACCCACGGTTTCGTAATCCAGGTCGATGCCCACGATGGCGTTGCAGCCTAAGGATGCAGCACGCTGGCTCATCTCTCTGAGCGCAGTATCTTTGGCTTCACGGAGGGTACTTTCGTAAGAGCCGCTTCTTCCGCCAATCACATCACGAATATTGGCAAAGAAATCCTTCACAAAGTTGGTACCAATGATGGTTTCACCAGTCACTAAGCCACGATATTCACGGATAGGGTGGCCTTCTATGGTTGGAGTTGTACTTAAAATCATAATCTTTTCCTTTCTTTTTATGTTATTACTTATGTTATTTTATAGCTTAGACGATGAAGGAATAGAAAAGGTTGCATGGAATTAAAAAAAAAGCAAAATAAAAGCTCCATTCGTCATCATGATACGAATGGAGCTTTTATTTATTATTCTATGCATGAGAAAACCCATTTGGTTTCAGACAACTATTTAGTTTCCTGTTCTTCCTGCATATCCAGATACTGGTTGTCCTTATCGTAGAATTCATACTGAAGGAATGCCAGTTTCTGTGAAGCAATCACATTAAATCCGAAACCATACTTGAACTGCCATTTGCGCTTCAATGAAATGAAGCCCTTATTGATAAAGGCAGCTACATAAGGATTCACATACAAAGTAAATTTCTTGACGCCAATCTTGTTGACTAAGCGGTCAATCTTTCTTTCCAATTGGTCGGTGAAGAGGATGCTGGATTTTATTTTGCCCGATCCGAAACAGGTAGGGCAGGTTTCTTCTACGTTTACGTCCATAGCAGGTCGTACACGCTGACGGGTAATCTGCATCAATCCGAATTTGCTCAATGGAAGGATATTGTGCTTGGCACGGTCCTTCTGCATGTTCTTGCACATGCGTTCATAAAGCAATTGTCGGTCTTCCGCCAGATGCATATCAATGAAATCGACAACGATGATACCTCCCATATCGCGGAGTCTCAACTGTCGTGCCAACTCATCGGCAGCACCCAGGTTCACATCGAGAGCATTTGCTTCCTGACCTTTCTCACGAGTGCGGTTGCCACTGTTTACATCAACTACATGCAGAGCCTCTGTGTGCTCGATGATGAGATAAGCACCATGTTTGTAGTTGACAACTCGTCCAAATCCAGCCTTAATCTGTTTGGTAATGCTGAAATTGTCGAAGATAGGCACCTTACCAGTATAGAGTTTAACTATGCCCGCCTTTTCAGGGGCTATTAGAGAAACATAGTTTTTCACCTCGTTCATCACATCCTCGTTATTCACGTAGATGTTCTCGTAAGATGGGTTAAACAAGTCACGCAGGAGAGCGACGGCTCTTCCGGTTTCCTCGAATACCAGTTGCGGGCGTTGCTGTGTTTTCTGTACCTTGGCGATAGCATCCTCCCATCGCTTCACCAGGACTTTAAGCTCAGCATCGAGTTCTGCGACCCGTTTTCCCTCAGCTACAGTACGTACGATTACGCCACAATTCTTAGGTTTGATACTGTGGATGAGTTGCTTGAGTCGTGAACGTTCTTCACCGCTTTTGATTTTCGACGAAACAGAAACTTTTTCTCCAAATGGCATGAGCACCAAGTATCGACCTGCAAATGAGATTTCTCCCGTCAGTCGAGGTCCTTTGGTTGAGATGGGTTCTTTTACGATTTGCACCAACACTTCCTGTCCTGTCTTCAGAACATTCTGTATGCTACCTTCCTTTTCGAGGTCAGGTAATTTGGTGGCTTTAGAGAATGGGAAAAGTTTCTTTCTGTCGCTCTGTACTTGTTTAAGATACTTCTGGTAGGAATTAAATTGACTTCCTAGATCAAGATAATGAAGAAAGGCGTCGCGTTCATAACCTACATCCACAAAACAAGCATTAAGTCCCGGCATGAGTTTCTTAACCTTGGCGATGTAGATGTTGCCCACAGAAAAGGAAGCCTCGCGTGGCTCATTTTGATATTCTACTAATTGCTTATCCTCCATGAGCGCGATGGAGATGTCTTTCTGTTGGACGTCAATTACAACTTCGCTTGTCATTTTCTTCAAAAAATCTTTTAAATTAGTACTTACAGAAAAGGGGCATGTCAACACTTAAGAGCTGACATACCCCCTCAGTCACGAACTGACTGGGAGCAAAATAGGCTATAAAAGCTTACTTGCTCTTATGTCTGTTCTTACGTAATCTCTTTTTACGCTTGTGAGTAGCCATCTTGTGGCCCTTCTTTTTCTTTCCGTTTGGCATGATTTTAAAATTTTAAAATATTGTTATTTATAAATGTTATGTCCAAAGACTTAATTAATCCTCATTTTCAACAACTTCACCCAACATCAAATCTACAAAACTCTTTGCTGGTTTGAAATTTGGAAGGTCGTGAGCTGGAATGGTGAGAGTAATGTTCTTGGAAATGTTACGTGCAGTCTTTGCAGCTCTATGCTTGATGTTAAAGCTTCCAAATCCGCGAAGGTAAACATTCTCTTTTCTCTCGACAAGACTGGCCTTAACCTGATCCATAAAAGCCTCTATTACTACGCCAACATCTTTCTTTGGTACTCCAGTTGCTATAGACACCTCGTTGATGATATCTGCTTTAGTCATGTTATTCTTACTATAATTATTTATTTATTAATCTAAATCGGTGTGCAAAGATACAAGTTTTTTGCGACATAACAAAAAAGTTAGCGATTTTTTTGCAAAAATAATGCTCTAAGTATTTGCATATAAGGTTTTTATTGTGTATTTTTGTACCAAAATTGGAAAAATAATGAGATTTAAGCGTTTTTTAATATTGCTCTTGATGATAGTTTCGGTACTTTCTTCTTCATTTGCTCAACGCGAGTGGAGTGCTGAGAATGTGCCGATTCCATATCTGAAGGATTCTACACAATATGTTTCTGATCCAGATGGTTATCTGTCTAAGGACCAGAAGGATTCTGCCAATTTCTATCTTCAGAAATTGAATTTGGAATGTGGCGTTCAGAATGTCTTGGTCATAGTGGGACATGTGAAGGATCAGGATGCATTCCGTATGTCACAGGATATCGGTGAAAAGTATGGTATTGGTTACAAGAAAACCCGAAGGGGACTTGTGATGGTGATTGCCGTGGAGGATCATAAGTACTTTATTGCTCCCGGTATGGGACTGGAGGGCGAGTTGACCGATGTGGATTGTGATGATATTGCCAGAGCATGTATCGTGAAGTATATGCGGCTGAATCAGCCGGGTATGGCAGTTGTTACCGTAAGCCGCTCTATATATAATAAGGTGAAAAGTGGTAGAACTGGTATTCCGGATGTGGATGAGGGTCCTTTAGAAGAGGATGAATGGGGATTTATTATCTTTTTCCTTATCATCTGTTTCGGCATTCCTATATATTTATTAATAAGGTATATATTGGAGGAATGCGGTGTTATCAAGAAAAAGCCATCTTCCGGTAAATCCTCTCGTCAGCATAAAAGGCATGATGATGATTGGTTTCCTCCGTTCTTTCTGGGTGGAGGAGGTGGCTCTTCTGGTGGCGGCTTCTCAGGAGGTTCTTTCGGTGGTGGTTCATTTGGCGGAGGTGGCTCCGGCGGTGGATGGTAATCAAGGTAGTAGGGAAAGAAAATATTCTCAAGTGAAATAAATATAGTATTAATTATAACATTAAATTTTGAAAGTTATGAAGAAATCAGGCTGGATTATCTTGGGTGTCGTAGTACTTCTTGTACTATGGGGGTTAAGTTCTTATAATGGTATCATTGGAGTACAGGAGCAAGCTACTACTGAACTGGCTAATGTGCAGACTCAATATCAGCGCCGTGCAGACATGATGCCTCAGTTGGCTAAAATCGTGAAGGCATATGCTAAGCATGAGAAAGAAACGTTTGAAGCCGTGACCAAGGCACGTGCAGCAGTAGGACAGGTAAAACTTGATGCAAGCAATCTGACTCCAGAAAAATTGAAGGCTTATTCTGACGCACAGGGAGAGTTGGCGAATGCTTTCTCCAAATTGATGGTAGTGGCTGAAAAGTATCCGGAACTGAAGGCGAGTGAGAATTTCAAGTCACTTCAGATACAGGAGGAGGGTACTGAAAATCGAATCAGTGAAGCACGCCGCAAATATAATGATGCTGTGCAACAGTACAATCTGAAGGTACGTAAGATGCCTACTGCCATCATAGCAAATCTCTTCGGCTTCCAAACTATGCCTAAGTTTGAGGCAGCTGCTGGTGCAGAAAAGGCTCCCGACCTTGATATTTAAAAACGAGATAAATTGCAATTCGTAATTTCAGTTATCAGAATCAGGTTAAAATCTTGTTTAGACCCGCTCAAAGCAGTACTTTAGGAATGATATCGGAAGTTTCTCAATAAAAAAACAAAAAAAAAATCTTTTTAATTTTGTATTGTCTTGCTTTTGCAGTATCTTTGCAGTCAAATTGCAGAGAGCGTGTCTTTCTAGAGGAAAATTTGAGAAAAAGAATAAGGTAATAAAGGATATGAAACAAACAAAAATCGTCGCTTCAATCAGTGATCGTCGTTGTGATCAGGATTTCATCCGCAAATTGTTTTTTGCAGGCATGAACGTCGTTCGTATGAATACTGCCCATGCAACAGAAGAAGGTATTCGCACAATTGTTAAGAATGTAAGAGCAGTGTCTCCTCATATTGGTATTATGATTGATACCAAAGGACCTGAGGTGCGTACTACAGGTGTGGCAGAGCCTATTCATTATAATGTGGGTGATGTAGTCAAGATTTTCGGTCGTCCTGAGATGGAAACTTCTCATGACATTGTCAATCTGAGCTATCCTGATATCGCTGCTGATGTGAAAGTGGGTGATGATTTGCTCTTCGATGATGGTGAACTTGATATGAAGGTCATTGATAATCAGGGACCGATGCTTGTAGCTGAAGTTCAGAACGAGGGCTTCTTAGGTTCACATAAGAGCGTGAATGTACCTGGCGAACATATTGATTTGCCTGCGTTGACAGAAAAGGACCGTAAGAATATCCTCCTTGCCATTGAATTGGATATTGATTTTATCGCTCACTCTTTCGTGCGTAATGCAGCTGATGTGAAGGCTGTGCAGGATATTTTGGATGAACATCACAGTGATATCAAGATTATTTCCAAGATTGAAAATCAGGAGGGTGTAGATAATATCGATGAGATTATCGAAGCTTCATATGGTATCATGGTTGCTCGTGGTGACTTGGGCATCGAGGTGCCTATCGAGAAGATACCTGGTATTCAGCGCCGCATCATCTCTAAGTGTGTAAAGGCCAGCAAGCCGGTTATCGTAGCTACACAGATGTTGCACACCATGATCAAGAATCCTCGTCCTACCCGTGCTGAGGTGACAGATATTGCCAATGCTATTTTCTATCGTACCGACGCTTTGATGTTGAGTGGAGAAACAGCCAGTGGTAAATATCCTGTTGAGGCTGTGCAGACAATGGCACGTATTGCTGAGCAGGCAGAGAAAGACAAGTCTCCTCTCAATGATATCGACCCAATGGAGGATGGCAGAATCACCCAGAAGCTTTTCTTGGCTCATGCAGCCATCGAATCTACCAAGCAGTTGGGTGTAAAGGGTATTATCACCGATGGTGAGACCGGACAGACAGCTCGTGACTTGGCTGCTTTCCGTGGCCCAAATCCTGTTTTGGCCATCTGTTATAAGGAGAAGCTCCAGCGCTGGTTGAACTTGAGCTATGGTGTAATTCCAATTTATCAGAAGGATCAGATTTCTACCAAGGCTATGTTTACTGCTGCTGTACGTATGTTGCGTCAGAAAGGATACTTACAGGAGGAAGACAAGATAGCTTACCTGAGTGGTAGTTTCGGTGAAGGTGGAGGTACCACATTCGTGGAAATCAACAAGGTGAGAAAGATTTTTGATAACAGTTATACTTTCAACTTGCCATCTAACGGCATTGAGGAATAATTGTCTGGCAAATATAAAGGAATCAGCAAATGTTTTTAGCTTAAATCATTAATTTTTGCTATAAACATTTGCTGATATTAAAAAAAAACATTATTTTTGCACCCAAATTTCAAAAATAAATTGTCAACGATGAAAAAACTATTATTTGCAGTCGTAGTCGCTATGACTATGGTTTTAGCGCTGAGCAGTTGCGGAAGTGCTAAACAGGTGGCTTATTTTCAAAATATTGATTCTTTGAATTTGAGCGCATCGAGAATGTTGTATGATGCTAAAATTATGCCAAAGGATCAGTTGTCTATCATCGTGAAATCTTCCAATGAGGATTTGTCTGAGCCTTTCAATCTTTATTCGAAGTCCATGGGAGGTTCTTCCCTAAACCAGAACCTTCAGTATTATTTGGTAGATAATGCTGGCTACATAGATTTTCCTGTTGTCGGCAAAATCAAAGTTTTGGGCTTGACTGCAAGAGAGTGTGAGAATTTGGTAAAGTCTAAGATTCAGCCCTATTTCAAAGAGAGCGAGTTGCCTTTGGTCACAGTTAGAATGGCTAGCTTCCGTGTTGTAGTGACAGGTGAGGTAGGTAGCCCTGGTGTTGTGACGGTGCCTAATGAGAAAATCAGTATCGTAGAGGCTTTGGCGCAGAGCGGTGACATGGGTTTGCAGGGTAAGCGTAAGAACATCTTGCTTATTCGTGAGGATGCTACAGGTCGTAAGGAAGCACATCGCTTGGACATGACAGATGCCAATTTGATTAACTCTCCATATTTCTATTTGCAGCAGAACGACATCGTGTATGTTGAACCTAATGGAGCGAAGAAAGGTACAGCTGGCTTGAGTAACTCGGTTACATTCTGGATAGGCTTGGTGTCATCGATTATATCCTTGGCGACACTTACTGTTAGCTTGTGCAAATAATGAAGGCTTAATTTTGAATTATTATTTTAATTATGTGTGGTATTGTTGGGTATTTAGGAAAACAAGATGCTTATCCGGTTTTGATCAAAGGATTGAAACGCTTGGAGTATCGAGGTTATGATTCTGCAGGTGTAGCTCTCATCAATGATGATGGCGCACTGAATGTTTATAAGACAAAAGGTAAGGTTGCAGATTTGGAGAATTTCTGCTCCGATAAGAATATAACAGGCACTGTTGGTATAGCACATACCCGATGGGCAACTCATGGAGAACCTTCTTCTGTGAATGCTCACCCACATTATTCTTCATCCAAGAATTTGGCGATTATTCATAATGGCATCATTGAAAACTATGCTGCCATTAAGAAGAATCTGATAGCGAAGGGTGTGACTTTCCGCAGTGATACTGATACGGAAGTATTGGTTCAGTTGATAGAATATATTCAGGTTAAGAAAAATCTTGACCTCCTTACTGCCGTTCAGGTGGCTCTCCGTCAGGTAATCGGTGCTTATGCCATTGCTTTGCTTGATAAGCGTAATCCTAATCAGATTATCGCTGCCCGCAAGCAAAGTCCATTGGTAGTGGGTATCGGTAAGGAAGGTGATTTCTATCTGGGTTCTGATGCCAGTCCTATTATTGAATATACCGACAAGGTGGTTTATCTGGAAGATGGCAACATTGCTGTGATGCGCCTCGGAGAAGAACTTCAGGTGGTTAATATCCAGAATGTAAAGCTCAATCCAGAGGTTCAGACTGTGGATATCGACCTCGGTCAGATAGAGAAAGGTGGTTTCCCTCACTTTATGTTGAAGGAAATCTTCGAACAACCTGAATGTCTGCGTAATTGTATGCGTGGACGTGTCGTAAGTCGTACGGTTGAAACCCGTGTGATGACAGACGATAATGAAGCTACTACAGATACTAAGACAGAAATGGGTGTGGTGCTGAGTTCTATCACCGATCACCGTCAGCAACTTCTCAATGCCAAGCGTTTCATCATTGTTGCTTGTGGAACCTCTTGGCATGCTGGTCTTATCGGCAAGCAGATGATTGAGAATTACTGTCGTATTCCTGTGGAAGTGGAATATGCTTCTGAGTTCCGTTATCGCAATCCTGTTGTTACGAAGGATGATGTCGTGATTGCTATCTCACAGAGTGGTGAAACTGCTGATACCTTGGCTGCTATTAAGTTGGCTAAGGAGAATGGTGCATTCATCTATGGTATCTGTAATTCTATCGGCAGCAGCATTGCACGTGAAACCCATACTGGTACTTATATCCATGTTGGTCCTGAAATCGGTGTGGCTTCTACCAAGGCATTTACCGGTCAGGTAACCGTTCTCGTTCTTCTGGCTCTTGCCATCGGAAAGGAGAAGGGTACTATCAGTGATGTGGATTACCAGAAGATTACAGAACAGCTTTGGAACATCCCTTCAAAGATGAAGGAGGTTTTGAAGTTGAATAATAAGATTGCTGATTTGAGCCGTACTTTCACTTATGCCCGTAATTTCATCTATTTGGGTAGAGGTTTCCAATATCCAGTAGCCTTGGAAGGTGCATTGAAGTTGAAGGAAATCAGTTATATTCATGCAGAGGGTTATCCTGCTGCGGAGATGAAGCATGGACCTATTGCTCTGATTGATAGTGATATGCCGGTGGTTGTCATTGCCACCCATAACTTCATGTATGAGAAGGTCTTGTCTAATATTCAGGAGATCAAGGCCCGTAAGGGACGTGTCATTGCTATTGTTAGCAAGGGTGATGAAACTATCTCTAAGATAGCTGACGAAGTGATTGAACTTCCTGAGACATTGGAGTGCTTGGAGCCATTATTGGCTACCATTCCTTTGCAGTTATTAGCCTATCATGTTGCTGTATGTAAGGGTAAGGATGTTGACCAACCAAGAAACTTGGCCAAGTCTGTTACCGTCGAATAATATATAAAGGGAATCGTCATTTTTTGACGTTTCCCTTTTTTTAGAGGGGGACGCTAAAATGGATTTGATTCCATTGTCCCTATAAATGTATATTCAAATTTAACTAATAAGATAAAGGATAGAGAGATGGAACCTTTAAAACATGAATGTGGTGTGGCCATGATTAGGCTACTCAAACCGTTGGAATATTACCAGCAGAAGTATGGCACTTGGATGTATGCCCTCAACAAGCTCTATCTGATGATGGAGAAGCAGCACAACCGTGGCCAGGAAGGTGCTGGTATGGCTTGTGTTAAGCTTGGTGGCAAACCTGGGCATGAGTATATGTTCCGTGAGCGTGCTGAAGGTAAGAACGCCGTTACCGAGATTTTTGGTAAAGCGAATGCTAACTTCAAAAATCTGACTCCTGAGCAGTTGGCTGATGCCAAGTTTGCCAAGGAAGAACTTCCTTTTGCCGGTGAACTCTATATGGGACATCTGCGCTACAGTACTACTGGCAAGAGTGGTATTCAGTATGTTCATCCTTTCCTTCGCCGTAACAATTGGAAGGCGAAGAACCTCTGCCTCTGTGGTAATTTCAACATGACCAATGTGGATGAGATTTTCCAGGAGTTGACCAAGCAGGGTCAGAGTCCACGTATCTATAGCGATACCTACATTATGCTTGAACTGATGGGACACCGTCTGGATAGAGAAGTGGAGCGCAACTTTGTGGCTGCAAAGGCGATGGAAATGGAGAATACTGATATCACCAACTATATCGAGGATCACGTGAAGATGAGTAATGTGCTCAAAACCACGATGAAGGACTTCGATGGTGGTTATGTAGTTTGCGGTATCACCGGTTCTGGAGAGATGTTCTCTATGCGTGATCCTTGGGGTATCCGTCCTGCTTTCTATTATAAGAACGATGAGATTGTGGTAGTGGCAAGTGAACGACCTGTGCTTCAGACAACTTTCGATTTGGAAGCAGAGGAAGTACAGGAACTCATGCCTGGTATGGCTCTTCTTGTAAAGAAGAACGGTGAGTGCTCCATTGAGCGTATCATGGAGCAGAAGGGTGATTCTGCTTGTTCTTTTGAGCGTATCTATTTTAGTCGTGGTTCCGACAAGGATATTTATCAGGAACGTAAACAGTTGGGTGAGCAGTTGACTCAGCCAATTTTGAAGGCTGTAGATTATGATGTAGATCACACCGTTTTCAGCTATATTCCGAATACTGCCGAGGTGGCTTACTATGGTATGTTGAGCGGTTTTAAGAAATATCTCAATGAAACCAAGATAGAGCAGATTGCCAATCTCGATCACATCCCTTCAAAAGAAGAATTGTATGATATACTTGGCGACTTTGTACGTTCTGAAAAGATAGCATGGAAGGATATCAAGCTCCGTACCTTTATTACCGAAGGAAATAGTCGCAACGACTTGGCAAGTCACGTATATGATGTGACCTATGGTAGCATTGAAGCTGGAGTGGATAATCTTGTGATTATCGATGACAGTATCGTGCGTGGTACAACTCTGAAAGAGAGTATCCTCCGCATCCTCGACCGTCTGCATCCTAAGAAGATTGTAGTCGTATCCAGTG
>USJD01000124.1 GCA_900554835.1 uncultured Prevotella sp.
ACTCTCCTGGCCCCAACTTAAAGGAAGGAAATGACATCAGAGCCTGGTCGCTAAGGGTAGGACTGCCGAAAGGCTTCATTCCCATGGTTACACATTTCTTAATAAGAGGATGCTCTGGATCAATACGGGATGATTTCAAACGGAAACTGTGAGCCTTTACTTCACTCTTCAAGTGCTGGCAGATAAAATGATAGACCTCCTCGTTGTCATAAAATTCATTGGTGCGGATATCTACCAGCATCGTACACTTGTCTGGTATCACATTGTGCTGAGTACCTGCATTCACTACCGTTAATGTCATTTTGGTAGGACCTAAGAACTCGCTTACTTTCTCAAACTTGTAATCACGAATCCAGCGCATATCATCCAGCGCCTCATAGATGGCGTTTACTCCCTCGTTACGGGCAGCATGACCACTCTTGCCATGAGCGATGACATCTAAGACCATTAAACCCTTTTCTGCCACAGCAGGATTCATGCCTGTTGGCTCACCAACGATGGCTAAGTCGATATGAGGCAAAAGTGGTAAGGCGCGGCTGATGCCATCCTTGCCGGAAACCTCTTCTTCTGCGGAGGCTAAATAAATAAGGTTGTATTGTTGAGGCTTCGCAGTCAGTAATCGGAATATCTGCAATAAAGAGCATAGTCCACCACCACAATCATTACTGCCTAAGCCATAAAGTGTTTCATCGCTTTTGCTTTCTGTAGGCAGATTACTGTTATTACCGTTATTGGAGAGTGTGATCGTTTTTTCTATACTTGGAGTAAAGGGGTCTCGGGTCCAGGATGCAACAGGCTTTACTGTGTCAATATGTGCATTGAGCAGCAAAGTAGGTTTGCTTTCATCAAAGTGCGGGTCAATCACCCAAATATTGTTGGCTTCCCTCTGAGGTTCAAAACCATAACTGCGGATCGTCTGTTCCATGATATCTGCAGCATCCTTTTCATTACGGCTTACAGATGGGGTGGCGATGAGCTTCTTCAGCAGCTCAACGGCATCATTGGTGAATTGTTCTTGTGTCATCATAATCTCCCTTGTTTTTGAATTCTGTGGCAAAGTTACGAAAAAAAGAGCAGACAAAATGGAAAAAATGCCATTTTTATTTTGTTTTGTCCTCTATTTGCCGTATCTTTGCACCCATATAAATAACAATAGCTTATGCAAATCAATAGTCATCTTTCAGTACTGATTCACGACTTGGCTAAAAAGTACGGTGATAAACCAGCGCTTACTTTTAAGAAGTTTGGCGGTGAACTATGGCAAACAGTTTCGTGGAATCAGTTCTCTCTGAGAGTGAAACAAGTTAGCAACGCATTGCTCAACCTGAACTTGAAGCCTCAGGACAAGATTGCCGTGTTCTCACAGAACTGTGTACATTATCTATATACTAATTTTGGAGCATACGGAGTGAGAGTTTGTACCATACCTTTCTATGCTACAAGTAGTGAGCAACAAATTCAATACATGGTCAATGATGCCCAGGTGCGTATCCTCTTTGTAGGTGAACAGGAGCAATATGACAAGGCTCATCGCATTTTTGCGCTTTGTCCATCTTTGGAACGCATTGTCATCTTTGATTCCAGTGTACGTATCAGTACTCATGATCCGGCAGCTCTATATTTCAAGGATTTCATCAAGTTGGGTGAGAATCTTCCTCGCCAGACGGAAGTGGAGGAACTTTATAAGCAAGCCAATATGGATGATTTGGCTGATATCCTCTATACCAGTGGAACTACTGGTGATAGCAAGGGAGTGATGCTTACATACGGGCAGTATTATGCTGCCTTGAAGGCAAATGATGAGTGTGTCCCTGTTACCGACAAGGACCGTGTCATCGACTTCCTGCCATTCACACATATCTTCGAACGTGGATGGTCTTACCTCTGCCTGAGTGAAGGTGCACGTCTTTTTATCAACACTTATCCTCATGAGATACAGGAAAGCATGCGAGAGGTTCATCCTACTTGTATGTGTAGTGTGCCTCGATTCTGGGAAAAAGTGTATATTGCCGTGAAAGCTAAGATGGATGAGGCTCCTTCGTTCAAGAAGAAACTGTTTAATCATGCTTTGGCTGTTGGCCGCAAGCGTAATGTGGAATATCTTGCCAATGGTAAGCGTCCTCCTTTGACGCTTGAACTTGAATATAAGGTAATCAATAAGACTGTCTTGAGCATGGTGCGCAAGCAGTTGGGCTTGGATAATCCTAATATTTTCCCTACTGCTGGTGCTTACGTGAGTCCTGAAGTTGAGGAATTCATCCTTTCTGTTGGTATCGGAATGGTGGTAGGCTATGGCTTGACCGAAAGTCTTGCTACGGTTTCCTGTGTTCATCTGGATAAGAAATTCACCATCGGTTCCGTAGGTCGTCCTATCTCTAATATTCAGATTAAGATAGGTGAAGACAATGAGGTCTTGTTGAAAGGTCCTACTATTACCAAGGGCTACTATCATCGTGATACGACAAATGCGAATGCGTTTGATGAGGAAGGTTTCTTCCATACAGGTGATGCCGGCTATATGAAGGACGGAGAGTTGTACTTGACTGAACGAATCAAGGATCTCTTTAAGACTTCGAATGGTAAGTATATTGCTCCTCAACAGGTAGAATCTCTGCTCTTGGTAGATAAATTCATCGATCAGGTAGCCGTGATTGCAGACCAGCGTAAGTTCGTTTCAGCCTTGGTTGTACCAGAGTTCCGATTGGTAGAAGACTGGGCTCGCGAACATCATATTCCTTTCTCTGGAAGAGAAGAACTTTGTGCCAATGAGAAGGTACAGAAGATGTTGATGGAGCGCGTCAAGATTCTTCAGCAGCATTTGGCTTATTATGAGCAGATCAAACGTATCACGCTCTTGCCTCACCATTTCTCTATGGAAGCAGGGGAGTTGACCAATACGCTGAAGATTCGCCGACCAGTCATCAATAAGAACTATAAGGCAGAAATAGACAAGATGTATGAAGAGTAACTTCATGTAAGGTATCGGAAATAGAAACAGGAAGTTATTTTAAGGATAAGGTAATAAAAATGATAACAGCTGACCAGTTGAAAGATGTGATGGATCGTGCTGACGCTCTCCATCGTTATCTGAATATAGACCAGAAAAAAGTAGAATTTGAGGAGGAACAGCTCCGTACTCAGGCTCCTGACTTTTGGGAAGATCCTAAGTATGCTCAGGAGCAGATGAAGAAAGTAAAAGGCATCCAGAAATGGCTGGATGGCTACAAGAAAGTACGTCTCTATGCTGACGAACTGCAACTTGCTTTCGATTTCTATAAAGATGAGATGGTGACCGAGGAGGAAGTGGATACTGACTATGACAAGGCTATCAAGGCGATAGAAGACTTGGAATTGAAGAATATGCTTCGCCAGAAGGAAGACCCTATGGACTGTGTACTCAAAATCAATTCTGGTGCCGGTGGTACGGAGAGTCAGGATTGGGCTTCGATGTTGATGCGTATGTATATGCGCTGGGCTGAGGCTCATGGATATAAGGTGACCATTACCGACATGCAGGAAGGTGATGAGGCTGGTATCAAGAGCGTTACCATGACGATTGAGGGTGGTGAGTTTGCATACGGCTACTTGAAGAGTGAGAATGGTGTGCACCGTCTGGTGCGTGTATCTCCTTTCAATGCTCAGGGTAAGCGTATGACCAGCTTCGCCAGTGTCTTCGTTACCCCGCTGGTTGATGATACCATCGAAGTGTTTGTAGATCCTGCCAAGTTGTCTTGGGATACTTTCCGCTCCAGTGGTGCGGGTGGTCAGAATGTCAACAAGGTTGAGTCTGGTGTCCGATTGAGATATTGGTACACGGATCCTGATACGGGTGAGGAAGAGGAAATCCTTATCGAAAATACTGAGACGCGTGACCAGCCGAAGAACCGTGCCAAGGCATTGTTGCTTTTGAAGAGTCAACTCTACGACCGTGCCATGAAGAAACGTCTCGAAGCTAAGGCTAAGATAGAGGCTGGTAAGAAAAAGATCGAGTGGGGAAGTCAGATTCGAAGCTATGTCTTCGATGACCGTCGTGTGAAAGACCATCGTACCAATTATCAGACATCGGATGTTGATGGTGTAATGGATGGTAAGATAGACGGATTTATCAAGGCATACCTGATGGAATTCCCTTCCGAGAATGAAGAATAGTAATAATAACCTAATATTAAAAGACTATGAGTAGTAATAAAGACTTAAGAAGAGCAAAGCATGCTGCTTATGAGAAGAAGCAGGCTGAGAAGGGTGAGAAAGTCATCAAGTGGATATTTGGCGTGTTGATAGTTTTGGCTATTATCTTCGCTATTTATGCATCTTCTATCGCATAATTTATGAACCGGAAATGGGAAGTTGTCTTTATCTGTGATTTCCTGTTTCTAATATGGAAACTATGAGTGGATTAGAAATTGAAAGAAAATTCCTCGTAAAGAAGGGCGACGCATATAAAAGCGCCGCCTTTTCTAATAGCCATATTCAGCAGGGGTATATTCCTGCTGATGGGGCTACTGTGAGGGTACGTACGCGTGATGACAAGGCTTATCTCACGATCAAAGGTAGGTCTGTAAATGGAGGAATGACGCGTTATGAGTTTGAAAAGGAAATCACTATGGATGAGGCGCAACATCTCTTGCAACTTTGTAAGGGTGGTGTCATCGATAAGCGCCGCTATCTGGTGAAGAGTGGTAAGCATACCTTTGAAATCGATGAGTTCTATGGAGATAACGAAGGCCTTGTCATGGCTGAGGTGGAACTTAGTGATGAAAACGAAGCTTACGAGAAACCGGATTTCATCGGAATGGAGGTGACTGGCGACAAGCGATTCTATAATTCGCATTTATTGAATTTCCCTTTTGTGGTTTGGCACAATACCCTGCCTGAAGAATATCGTTAAGGTGTATGGTTTCTGTTGCTTTTTCGGAATAAAAGTGATAAAAAAGTATCAGAAATGGCATAAAATTACAAAAAGTGAACTAATTTGAGATATTTACTTTCGATTTATACGTTTAAATGCGAATTATTTTATAATTTTGCACTCGTATAAAGAGAAAGTATTTCAAATGACAGAAAATAGTAGAGGAAGTTTTGGTAGCAAGATTGGTTTGATACTTGCTACGGCTGGTGGTGCCGTTGGACTTGGTAATGTATGGCGTTTCCCTTACATGGCTGGGCAGGAAGGTGGTGCCGCCTTTATTTTGGTATATATTGGTTGTGTACTCCTGTTGGGTATTCCTTGTATGATATCCGAATTTATCATCGGTCGTCATGGAGCATCCAATACGGCTCGTGCTTATACCAAAGTGGCCAATGGTAATTCATGGAAATGGATCGGATATCTGGAGGTGCTTACTGGATTTCTGATCACGGGCTATTATGCCGTTGTATCAGGTTGGTGCTTGCAGTATGTTTATGCCAGCATCATGGGAGAATTGCATGGAGATCCAACTTTTGTGGCGAATTACTTCAAGGATTTCTCTTCAGATCCAATCCGACCTGTCATGTGGACGGTGGTGATCTTCCTGATTTGTCATTTCGTGATTATTCATGGAGTGAGAGGCGGTATTGAAAAAGCATCTAAGATCATGATGCCTATCCTGTTTATCCTTTTGCTCATCATCGTGGCAGCTGCTTGTCTCTTGCCAGATGCAGGAAAAGGTGTTGAGTTTCTTTTGAAACCAGAATTTGGAAAGGTAGATAGAGGCGTTTTCTTAGGTGCGTTAGGACAGTCTTTCTATTCCTTAAGTATAGGTATGGGCTGTATCTGTACATACGCATCTTATTTTAGCAGACAAACCAATCTCTTCAAATCGGCATTGCAGATCTCGCTCATCGATTTTATGGTCGCGATTCTTGCCGGTCTGATGATATTCCCTGCAGCGTTCTCGGTAGGCGTATCTCCAGATAGTGGTCCTTCTTTGATTTTCATCACTTTGCCGAATGTGTTCAATGAGGCTTTTGCTTCTGTTCCTGTTTTGGGATGGATTGTTTCCTTGTTGTTCTATATACTTTTGTCATTGGCTGCACTTACTTCGCTGATGTCATTGCATGAGGTGAACACTTCTTTCTTCTATGAAGAACTGAAGATTGATCGTAAGAAAGGAGCTGTTATCGTTACGGTTTCCTGTGCAATTATCGGTGCTTTCTGTTCGCTCTCTTTGGGTGCTACAGATTCATTGACCTTCTTGGGTAAAACCTTGTTTGATTGGTTTGACTTTGTTACAGGACAGATATTCTTGCCTATAGCCGGTTTCCTTACCTGCTTGTTTATTGGATGGCATGTACCGAAGAAGTTAGTGAAGGATGAGTTTACCAATTGGGGAACCTTAAAGGGAAATCTTTTTGGTACTTATCTGTTTTTGGTGCGGTTCGTTTGTCCTATTCTGATTCTCTTGGTATTCCTGAATCAATTGGGAATCCTGGATGGAATCTTGTAATCATTAGAATTCTTGCGAAATGGAAAATAGAGGAAGTTTTGGCTCCAAGTTGGGAGTCATTCTGGCTACTGCTGGTTCTGCAGTAGGTTTGGGAAATGTATGGCGTTTTCCCTATATGACTGGACAGAATGGAGGTGCTGCTTTCATTCTTATTTACTTGGTATGTATCTTCATGCTGGGTATTCCTGGTATGGTAGGTGAATTTATTATCGGACGTCATTCTGCTGCTAATGCAGCGCGTTCTTATCATAATCTTTCCAATGGCAAACCTTGGGGAATCTTAGGTGTCATGGGAGTTATTACGTCCATGATCATCCTGGGTTTTTATGCGGTAGTGGCTGGATGGTGCCTGCAGTATCTTTATGCTTCGTTGTTGGGAGGTATTCATGGAGACGTCAGTTATGTAAAGCAATATTTCGTAGAATTCTCTTCTGATCCCATCAAACCGACTTTTTGGACGATTGCTTTTATCTTGATTACCCATTGTGTGGTAGTCAAAGGTGTGCGCAATGGTATAGAGAAAGCTTCCAAAATTTTGATGCCGATGCTTTTTGTCTTACTGATTGTATTGGTCATCTCGTCTTGTTCTCTGCCTGGCGCATTCAAGGGTATAGAGTTTCTGTTGAAGCCTGATTTCTCAAAAGTGGATGAGAACGTGATGCTGGAGGCTTTGGGACAGGCTTTCTTCTCCTTGAGTCTGGGTACTGCTTGTCTTTGTACCTATGCTTCTTATTTTAGCAGACAGACCAATCTGTTGAAATCTGCCACTCAGATTGCATTGATAGATACGATTATTGCCATCATGGCAGGACTGATGATTTTCCCAGCAGCATTCTCCGTAGGTGTTAATCCGGATAGCGGTCCTTCGCTCATTTTCATTACATTGCCTAATGTTTTCCAACAGGCATTTGGTTCTATGCCTGTTGTGGGGTATATTATTTCAGTACTGTTTTACGCTTTGTTGGTGTTGGCTGCATTGACTTCCACTATTTCTATGCACGAAATTGGTACTGCCATGTTTTATGAGGAATTGAAGGTAACTCGCAAGAAGGGTGCCTGGGTAGAGACTATTACCTGTTGTATTATTGGTATCTTCTGTTCTTTATCTTGTGGAGCCATGCCAGAGTTGAGTCTCTTTGATTTGAACTTCCTGGATTTCTGCGACCATCTTACTTCTCAGTTGTTTATGCCGCTGGGTTCCTTTGCAACCTGTATTTTCTTAGGTTGGTATGTGCCGAAGAAAGTGGTCAGAGATGAGTTTACGAATTGGGGAACTTTGAAAGGCTCTCTTTTCGGTGTTTATCTTTTTATGGTGCGTATCGTTTGTCCATTATGTATATTAACTATATTCCTGCATCAGTTAGGAGTGTTTTGATTTGAAATCCAAGGGGGTGTGTCATTGACTGATGACACACCCTTTTTAGTTGTATACTCTGCATGAGTATTATCTAACTGGTGAAAAGAGGTATTTTTAATTCTTGACAGCATTGGAAATGATGGTAAAAAAGGTAAACGGCAAGTTTTCAAGCCTGAAATGTTAAATTTTGCCATATATAACAAAAAAGTTATTTTTGAGTTTGGAAAAATATAACTTTTTTGTTATCTTTGCATTGTCTTTCAGACAAAGAGATCTTTTACTTAATTTTCAATTCATTTATCAAATGAAAACCAGTCAATTGGTGAGAATGCTGAACCGAGCTGGATGTTTCGTTGTTCGGCATGGTGGAAATCACGACGTTTGGTATAGCCCTATTACAGGACTCAAATGCCCAGTTCCACGACACGGCAGTCGAGAAGTCCCTCAAAAGACTTACGACAGTATTCTTGAAAGATTGCTCGGGCTTTAAGCCCGGCAATTTTTCTCGGATTGGCTGATTTCTCTGAGATTAATGGTTTGAGGAGTGGTTTAAGGTCTCTTTTTAATATTGTAATAAAGTATGGCAACAAAAGTAACGATACAGGTAGAAAAAGGCAAGCAAGACAAGAACTTCTCTTGCTTTATGGTGGAGAAGTTTCCTGATTTTAGTCTGGCTGGCTTTGGTAATTCAGCCAAGCAAGCCATCGAGGATATGTATGTAGCACAGCAGGAAATCAAGGCACTCTTGGAGGAAGAGGGCAAGCAGATTCCCGAGCTGGAGTTCACATTCCGTTTCGACATTGGATCATTCTTCGACTATTACCCATATCTCAATATGAGTGGGGTCGCAAAAAAGGCTGGCATCAATGCCTCGCTCATGCGCCAGTATGCGATGGGGATGCATGAGCCAAGTCAGAAGCGCAAGCAGCAAATTCTGGACTGCCTACATCAGATTTCACAAGAAATGCAGACTGCCATGATTTAGTTCATTGACGGTTTTCATATATTATGTAAGAAAATTAAGTAAACACTCGAAGCCCCCTGTGCGTGACGCATCGGGGGCTTCTTTAGGTATGTTCGGCATGAGCTTTGTCTAACGGGTGCAAGTCCCTAACAAACCCTAATAGCGGGAATTGTATAGTCAAAGGCAAGGGGTGCTCATCGTGAGTTGGAATCTGAAAGAAGCTGGCGGCAAACATGAAAATAGGAGATAAACACCTATGATTAGTGTTTACTCCTACTCGATTAGAATATGATATAGGGCTTAAGTCTCTCTATTTCTGCTGGTGGAAAGTTCTTGAGAAGTTTTAGTTCCTCCAGACTTTTGAAAGGACCTCTTAGCCGCCGATAGTCGCAAATTTCTTTCGCTTGGTAGAAGTTGAGGTAGGGGTGACGTCGAAGTTGATTGAGCGAGAGGGAATTGATATTCAACTTTCTCACTTCTCCAGGTGTGATTTTGATGAAAGACAGAGCTTCTTCTGGCAGTCCATCTATTTCCTTCAGTTGGTTGATGGATGCAAAGCCTCCTAATTGTTCTCTGTATCTTGTGATGCTTTTAGCATAATAACTGCCAATGCCAGGAATCTTCATCAGTTCTGTTGTGTCGGCAGAGTTGACGATGACGTGTTGCCCCGGTCTCAGTTTTTGTGGATAACTGTAGATGTTGTTGCCATTTGCATTTGTAGAATTAGCGCCATTGTTTGCTTGTGAATACGTACTTGTGTTTGCACCATTTTTGTATGGAGAATTTTGATAGCCTCTTCCTTTGCCTCCTCTGCTATTTCCATAGTAGTCGGATGCAGGCCGGTAATCTTCACCTATTATAATATAAGGTGCCAGTACTTCGTATTGTTTCTTGGTAAGTCCATACAGACGGGCAAAATCCGTTTTCTCTCTAAAGATGCCGCCTTTAGCACGAAACCTATAGATACTTCGTACTTGCCATGATTGTAAACCGAGTTTGAGAAGCAGGGTGCTGTCGGCAGTATTAGGGTCGAAAGGAAACAACTCATGAACCGTTCCCTCTACCTTATAATATAAAGGATGCTTTTCGCTAATGTTTTTATCTGCAGTTGATGATTCTTGTTGATTATCGCCAGTCATGCTTTTGGGGTTATTATCTGCAGAATAGTCGTTTTCCATACTTGAATCTTTCGTATTAACTTTTCCCACAATGATAATGAGAGTAAGACAGATGATGATGATACCGAGCAGAACCAGAATGGCTTGTCGGTCGTTACGCTGTAGATAAAAGAAATCTTTTAGTTTAGGCATATCGTTTTCGCATTTAAAGTTAAAATATGATCTAAAGAAGAGTTTACGGGAAGTAAACTCTTTGTTTGGTCGGGATTACTGGACTCGAACCAGCGACCTCATCGTCCCGAACGACGTGCGCTACCAACTGCGCTAAATCCCGCTTTTATTGCCTGCAAAAGTACATAAAATCTGATAGATTTCAAAATAAAAAGGTGAATTTTAAACTTTTTTGAAAGAAAAGTGCAGAAAAATTTGGTGGAATCAAATAAATGTACTACCTTTGCACCCGCAAATGAGAATTCTTGTTTGTTCATATTAGTTGGTGCCATAGCTCAGTTGGTAGAGCAAAGGACTGAAAATCCTTGTGTCCCCGGTTCGATTCCTGGTGG
>USJD01000125.1 GCA_900554835.1 uncultured Prevotella sp.
CCCACGATACACATCATCTTCTCTCTTCGGATGCACACCAATTCATAGAAGAAAGGAGAGAAAGCCGCCATTCCTATGGAGGTGCAGAAACCGGCAAAAGCGATGTATTCCGACTGAATGCCCAGTCCGCTCATCATCTCGCCGCTATTAGCAGAATAGACACCGCTCATCGTAATCATCGGCACGAAGAGGATGATCATGAAGATGATGCCAAGAGGTTTCGGCACCCAGTCATAAAATGGATAATTCTTATATTCTTCTAACATGTTACTTGATTTCTTCCAACATTTTCTTTCATGTTACTTGTTTCCTTTCAGCGCTTATTTTCTTTCAGCCTTCACTACTACCATCATACCAGCAGCCAGTCGGGCATTATCCTCCTTACTGATATTGGTGAAATCAATTCTGACAGGCACACGCTGCTGGATCTTCACAAAGTTACCAGCTGAATTATCTGTCGGAACGAGTGAGTACTTAGAACCCGTAGCGCCAGAGATTGCAGTTACCGTACCCTCAAACTCCTTATTGCTTACAGCATCCACCGTCATGCGGACCTTCTGCCCTACATAGAGGTTCTCTACCTGCGTTTCCTTGTAGTTGGCAATCACCCATTTCTGGTTATTAGGCAGGATATAGGTAATGGTAGTACCAGCGTTCACCATCTGTCCCTCCTCGATAGAGCGGCGTCCTAACTTTCCGTCACATGGAGCCACCACCACACAGTAAGAGAGATTCAACTTAGCCATTTCCACTGCAGCCTGAGCACGTTCGATGGCAGCAGCCACATTCTGCTTGCGAGTAGAAACCTCGTTGACTCCCTTGTAGGCAGCAGCCTGTTGCTTTCTTACAGACTCCAACTTCTTCTTGGTTGCAGCATATTCCACTTCAAGCTGCTCCAACTGGATAGGAGTAGCCGCCTTCTTTTCTACCAGATTGCGATATCGCTCACAGTCCTTGGCAAGCTTAGCCAGGCGTACTTCGATTTCATCAATAGAAGCAGAATAAACAGAAGCAGAAGTCTCCGTAGTCTGCTGGGTAGCATCTATCACATTGGCTCCAGCCTTGGCATCCTTCAGGGCAGCCTCAGCCTCCATCAGACGGATACGGTACTCACGGTCGTCGAGTACAAGAAGCGTATCGCCCTTGTGCACCTCCTGATGCTCCTTGAAATAAATCTTTGCTATATAACCGGAGGCACGAAGATTTACCGGTGAGATATACTGTTCTATCTGAGCATCATTGCTCGTTTCGTTTGAACTGTAATCCAAGAAAAGACAGACGATTTTCCAAAGTCCGAAAGCCAGGATTGCTATACCGATGAGACTGGCCACAATCTGACGAGTTCTCTGCTTCTTCAGTTTCTTGGCAGTTTCCTCATGTGATTCCTGAGTTGTCTGAGGAGTAGATTCTACATTTCCTTCACTCTTTACTCCTATAGTTTCTTTTTCGTTCTGTTCCATATTTTATTCCTTTATAATCTTTATTTGTTGTTTTCTATTTATTCAATATTTCCTTGTTTTTAAAATCTCCGTCTATTTATTACCATAATCAGACACCGTCACAAGCAAGCTTACTTCACCTGTTCCAACTGCCCTGTGAGTTTAAGCAGAGACAGATTGGCCACCTTGTAGCGATAATAAGCATTCAGATAATTGTTCATAGCCTCACTCATACGCATCTCATCCTGAAGCACAGCTGTCATGGAAGTTACGCCCTCCTTATACTGGTCGGCAGTCACATTATAGACATCCTGTGCAAGCACATAATTATCCAACTGTTTCTTATAGTTGCGCTGACTGTTGTTTACCTCACTTACAGCATTCACATAGTTGGCCTGCATACCCTTGAGTGCATCCTCATAACCAATTCGGGCACTCTCCGCCTCCACTTTAGCCTTTCTGATTTTTGAGCGCTTTTCGAATCCGTCAAATACAGGCACTCTCAACTGGACGCCGAGACCGTTGGAACCATACCAGTGGTTGGAATCGCCCGAGTGAATCCAATGCTCTATTTTATCGGTAAAAGCAGAGTACATCAAACTACCAGTCAGACTGACTGATGGCAGATAACCATCCTTTGCCAGTTTGATCTGTTTCTGAGTCAGTTCCTTTTTCTGCTGCAGAAGTTGCAATTCATAGAGATTGACATTCAGACCATCCGCTTTCACGGTTTCTATCTGATTAGGATTCACATCCGTCACCTTGATATTCTTATCAGCAGGATAGTCGATAACATACTTGAGCATAGTGTACTGCTGTTCGAGCATGGCTGCAGCATTATCGCGCTGTACGGTCAAGTTTTCTATATTGAGGTTCACGCGTTTCAAATCCACCTCAAGACTCATCTGGTTGTCGTAGAAAGCCTGAGTGATGTCACGAAGTTCTTCCAGTCGCTTGATATTGTCGTTCACGAGACGTATCTGTTCAGAGGTATTCTGTGCCATATAATACATTTTAGCAGTCTGCATGATGAGATCCTCACGTGCCTTTTCATAAGAGAGTTTGTTGAGCTGGTCCGCAATCTTAGCTATATCAATGGCCGTATATACCATCTGATTATAGAGAGGCATCTGGAGTTGGAGCCCTGCCGAAGCATTATACTGCAAGGTTTTAGTCACATTGTAAGGCTTTCCGTATGCCGAACCGTCTGTAACCGATACGGGCGGAGTAAAATTGTCATTAAGTTGGGCTACCGCATTAATTTGTGGGAGCAACTTAGCCTGATTTTCACTGATAGAGTATTTTCCTTTTGCTATCTCATTACGGCTTTTCTGCAGTGAAAGGTTGTTATCTACAGCCATCTGCAAGCACTGGCTCAGCGTGAGCATCTCCTGTGCTTGCATAGCAGAGAAAGCACCGAGCGCAATACAAAATAAAAATATTTTCTTCATTTTTTCTATTGAATTCTTTTGGTTTTTATGTTATATTCCTATATGTAGAACCAATTCTGGCGTTATGATATATGCCAGTTTATGATATCAGGTGCAAAGTTACGACTTTTCCACTACATCTTACTATTCATAAAATATCACAATGTGTTCAAAATTGCCAAAAATCATAATCCCCCGCAACTGATGCGATATCGTATCAGCTACGGGGGATTATGATTTATTATATTCTGCTCTTAAAGAATTCCCATTATCTATAATTGCTTTCCAACAGCTTCTGCCAATTGTTCGAGAGCCTGTCTGATAATCATGCGGGGACTCGCCACATTCAAGCGCATGAATCCCTCACCACCAGGACCAAACATTTCACCATCATTCAGTGCCAGGTGAGCCTTATCGATAAAGAGGTCAAGCAACTGTTCATGGTTGAGATGCAAATCCCTACAGTTGAGCCAAACCAGGAAGGAAGCCTGAGGACGCAAAGGACGGATGCCCGGAATATGTTCACGGCAGAAATCCTCTACGAAACGGATATTTTCTTCAATATAGGCAAGCATCTGCTGGCGATACTCCTCTCCATGACGGAAAGCTGCAATCGTGGCTATTGGCGAAAAGATTGTCGGCTCATCCAACTCATTGGCACTCAACCACCCATAGAATTTGCGGCGAATTTCCTCATTAGGAATAATAGAATAACTGCTCACGATACCTGCGATATTGAAGGTCTTGCTGGGTGCCTGGAAAGTAATACTGATTTCACGCGCCTTATCGGAGACTGATGCAAACGGAATATGCTTATGCCCGAAGATGGCCATATCGGCATGTATCTCATCCGAAATCACGATCAGATGATGCTCATAACAGAAATCAGCGAGGCGCTGCAAGGTTTCTCGATCCCAGGTTATACCACCCGGATTATGAGGATTGCAGAGAATGAACACCTTGCACTTCTCATCGCAAACCTCCTCCAAATGATCGAAATCCATCTCATAATATCCATCTTCACGCATTTTCAGCGGATTGAACACTACTTCCCTGCCATTGCCCTCTGGGGTAAGACGGAACGGATGATAAACTGGTGGCTGGATAATAACCTTCTCGTCTTCTTTGGTAAACACATTGATGACCATGCCGATGCCCTTGACAATACCAGGAATAAAACGGATCCACTCCCGTTTGACATCCCACTGGTGATGGTCTCTCACCCAGTCTATGATAGATGGCAGAAAGTCTTCAGGCTCTACGGTATAGCCGAAGAGAGAATGCTCCAGACGGGCTTTGATGGCATCTGTGATAAATGCAGGTGTCTCAAAATCCATATCAGCCACCCAGAGAGGAAGAAGATCGTTTCTTCCCCATCGTGGCAGCAAAGCCTCATGCTTGAGGTCACCACTGCCAGAACGGTCTATAATCTTATCAAAATCGTATTTCATACTTTTTTCACATTGAACTTTTTTACTTTGAACTTTGGCTTTGAGCTTTGAACTTTATAATTAGTATCAGCAATTGAATTCTTCACTCTTCGTTCTTCACTCTTCACTTACTCCAACGCCTGCTTGATGTCCTCAAATAAATCCTCTACATCCTCAAGACCTACGCTGAATCGGATTGTCGTATCCAAGACATCCATACTTGCACGCATCCTCTCTGGGAAAGCTCCGAAAATCGTGCTAGCAGGATGAATGGCAAGCGAACGGTTGTCAAACAGGTTGGTGGCACGATGAATCAACTTCAGATTGTTGATGAAGCTGAAACAGGCATCCTTGCTTTCCAAGTCAATACAGATCATAGCTCCAGCCGTATTTCCAAACTGCTTGACAGCCAACTCATGGAAAGGATTATCCTCCAGCCCCACATAATTGACACGCTTGATTTGAGACAATGTCTGGAGTTTCTTGGCCAATTCCAAGGCATTGGAAGACTGCACGCGATAGCGGGCATCAAGTGTTTCTAAGCCGATGGTCTGCATGTATGCTACCTGTGGAGTCATATAGGCTCCGAAATTAAACAGCATCTCCCCATAAAGACGCTTGGCAAAGTCCTTATTGTATTCAGTACCATAATCTATCACCAGACCGCCCAACGAGGTTGCACCACCACTTACATATTTAGAACTGGATACTACCTCAATATCTACACCAAGATTCTTGGCAGAAAACTGGGTGAAAGGAATAATCGTGGTGTCTGCCACAAGAGGCACATTCTTGGCATGAGCCACTTCAGCAAGAGCACTCAGGTCTGCCACCTCCAACTGTGGATTGGTAATAATTTCCAAGAATACGCAACAGGTATCATCATCTATCGCCTCTTTTACCTTTTCTATATCTGTGAGATCTACCAGATGTGTCTTCACACCAAAACGGCGCAAAGTACCAAACAGCAAGGCAAAGGTATTGCCGAAAAGATGCTTGGAGGTGACGATATTCTTACCTTGAGAAGCCAGTGCCAGCATGGTATTGCTGATGGCAGCCATACCGGAGTTGAAAGCAGTGGCATGAGAGGCACCCGTAAGTGCAGCCACACGACGCTCCAGATTGGTTACCGTAGGGTTTTCTACACGAGAATAATCTGGTGCCTTAATCTTGTCTGTAAAGGCATCCGACATGATTTGCGCATTATCAAATTCGTATGCCAATGTATTATATACTGGCACACTCAAAGAATCATAAGCATCTCGGCGCTCATAGGCCACATGGATGGCTTGTGTCTGTTTCTTCATCTTATATAATCTTAATTTTATGTTTTTGGCTGCAAAAGTACTAAAAAAAACAGAAAAATCATATCACATCAGTTTGGTATTTTAATGGTTTTATACTGTTTTTGCATTTCCCACCCTCTTTCATATAATAATTTGACGTTTCTTACGTTAGTTATTGATAAAGAAACAAATTTGAAATGAAACAGAAAATCATATATCTTGCCATCTTAGCATTCACTTTTGCTACACAGGCGATGGCTCAGGGATTCACGCTGCAAGGAAGGGTAACCGACCAGGACAACAACCCGGTTGAACTCGCCACCGTCTCCGTGCTCAAGCAGGGAAAAGTGGCATTTACCTCCTTAAAGGGTGAATTTAGTATGCACCTGCAATCAGCTGATAGCGTGGTAGTTAAGTTTACTATGATAGGATACAAACCTAAGGTACGTATTCTCCGTCATCCTAAAGGAAAACAAACCCTGCAAGTGGTTTTGTTTACCGATGACAATACGTTAGCAGAAGTACAGGTAACTGGACAGAAAATACAGACCGGACAAACCGAGGAACTGAAGGCAGAGGATGCCAAACTCGCACCGTCGGCATCAGGAAATGGTGTGGAAGGTCTCATCCAGCAACAGGCTGGTGTAAGTACGCACAATGAATTGTCATCGCAATATAATGTGCGCGGTGGTGCCTTCGACGAAAATTCCGTATATATAAATAATGTGGAAGTATATCGCCCTTTGCTCGTGCGCAGCGGTCAGCAGGAAGGTCTATCAGTCATCAATCCTTATATGGTGGATAAAATCGGATTCTCTACGGGTGGATATGCTGCTAAATATGGCGATAAGATGAGTTCGGCACTTGACATCACCTATAAGAAACTGCAACCTAAAGGCAGTAAAAAGACCGTTACAGAAGGTACTTTAGCAGCCAGTCTTCTGGGGGCAGATGCCTACTTCGGACTGGGAACCAAGAAGTTGTCATGGCTCAACAGCATACGCTATAAGACCAACAGTTACCTGCTGGGAACCACCGACACAAAGGCCGAGTACAAGCCGAATTTCCTCGACTACCAGACATATCTGAGCTATAGTCCCAACAAGCGATGGAAGATAGATTTCATCGGAAATATCTCCGACAACCATTACAACTTTGTCCCTCACGACCGAGAGACAACATTCGGAACCCAGCAGGACGTAAAGAATTTCAGAGTCTATTTCGACGGACAGGAGAAAGACCGTTTCCTCACCTACTTCGGTACACTCGGTATCACCCGCAACATCACCGACAAGACCAGTTTTTCTATCCTGGGAAGTGCCTTCTATAGCAAGGAACAGGAGAAATATGATATTCAGGGACAATACTGGCTCGATCAGACCGAAACCTCTGAAAATCTGGGTGTTGGAACCTATTTCGAACATGCACGCAACTATCTCACAGCCCGCGTCTTGAGTGCCAAGGCCATCCTGAAACACAAGACAAAAAAGCATGACATCGAAGTGGCATATACCTATAAAAAGGAACATATCTCTGAAAATTCTGTAGAATACGAGATGAGAGACAGCGCTGGCTATAGTGTTCCTCACAATGGAAAAGACCTCTACATGATATACTCGATGAAGGCAAGAAATACCCTCGATGCCAACCGCACGGAAGCCTATCTGCAGGATACCTATCGTTTCACGAGTCAGGGAGGACATACCCATTTCACGCTGAATTATGGTGTGCGCATGAGCCATTGGAGCCTCAACAAGGAAACTCTCTTCAGTCCTCGTATCTCTCTCGGTATTATCCCTGCCTATAGCGAGAACACCACATTGAGATTTGCAGCCGGACTCTACTATCAGGCACCATTCTTCAAGGAATTGCGCGATACATCTACGGTCAACGGCATTACCTATGCCACACTCAATGAAAAGATCAAGAGTCCGCGAAGCATCCACTTCATAGCAGGCTATGACTACCGCTTCCGCATCAACAACCAGCGCTACCGTTTTACGGCAGAAGCCTACTACAAGGCATTGGGTAATCTGATTCCCTACTCTGTCAACAATGTCAAGGTGGTCTATTACGGAGAAAACAGAGCCAGCGGTCACGCTGCCGGTATCGACCTGAAACTCTATGGAGAATTTGTACCGGGAACCGATTCCTGGCTTACCTTCTCGCTGATGAATACACAGATGAAACTCAACGGAAAGGGCGTGCCGCTACCTACAGACCAGCGATTTGCCGTAAACCTCTTCTTCACGGATTACTTCCCAGGAACAGAGCGGTGGAGAATGTCGCTGAAACTTGCTCTGGCAGACGGTTTACCTTTCTCTACACCACACAGAGAACTGGAGACCAATACCTTCCGAGCACCAGCTTACAAACGTGCCGACATCGGTATGAGCTATCGCCTGCTCGACAACAGCAAGGGCACCAAGAAGAGTATCTTCAAGAATATCTGGCTGGGTGTAGATTGCCTCAATCTCTTCGGTATCGACAACGTCAACAGCTATTACTGGGTGACAGACGTAACCAACCAGCAGTATGCAGTACCGAATTATCTGACAGGCAGACAGGTAAATGGCAGAATCCTCATCGAATTCTAATCATTTCGGATTGTCAGATCATCATTTCGGACCACCCAAAAGGCTAAAATGAACATTCAGCAGAACAAAATGAACATATTTTTGCATAATTCGTAATATTTAACCGCAGATAGTTCGCTATCTGCGTTTTTTTTAGTATCTTTGCCACCGATTTGTGCAACGCGGACCCATCCGTCCCATTGCATACACTCCATAGAATAAAAAACAATACATAATAATCAATTATGAGTAAACAAATAGAAAAGATTAAGGAGCTTATCGCAAAGCGCGAACAGGCTCGTCTTGGCGGTGGCGAGAAAGCTATCGAGAAGCAGCATGCACGTGGCAAATACACAGCTCGTGAGCGTATCGAAATGTTGGTAGATGCTGGCAGTTTCGAGGAGTACGACATGTTCAAATTGCACCGTTGCACAAACTTCGGTATGGAAAAGAAACAATACCTCGGTGATGGTGTCGTAGCAGGTAGTGCTACTATCGGAGGCCGCTTGGTTTATGTATATGCTCAGGACTTTACCGTAAATGGCGGTTCACTCTCTGAGACTATGGCACAGAAAATTTGTAAGGTAATGGATATGGCTATGACCATGGGTGCACCTGTCATCTGTATGAACGACTCTGGTGGTGCACGTATCCAGGAAGGTATCTGCGCACTCGCTGGTTATGGTGAGATCTTCGAGCGCAACATCCTCGCTTCAGGTGTCATTCCACAGATTTCTGCCATCATGGGCCCTTGCGCCGGTGGTGCCGTTTACTCTCCAGGTTTGACCGACTTCATCATCATGAAGGAGCAGACATCTTATATGTTCCTGACTGGTCCTAAGGTGGTTAAGACTGTAACAGGTGAGGATATAGATGCAGAGCACCTCGGTGGTGCATCTGTTCATGCTACCAAGAGTGGTGTAACCCACTTCGCAGCTAAGACAGAGGAAGAGGCTATCGAGATGATCAAGAGCCTGCTCTCTTACATCCCAAGCAACAATACAGAAGAAGCTCCACGCGTAGAGTGCACAGACCCTATCGACCGCATGGATGATTCCCTGAACGAGATTATTCCTGATGATCCAAACCAGGCATACGATATGTACAAGGTAATTGGTGCAATCACAGACAACGGCGAGTTCTTTGAGGTTCAGCCTAAGTTTGCTAAGAACATCATCACAGGTTTCGCTCGTTTCAATGGTCAGAGCGTTGGTATCGTAGCCAACCAGCCTGCTGCTTACGCAGGTGTG
Source organism: uncultured Prevotella sp. (assembly GCA_900554835.1). Classification (GTDB taxonomy): domain Bacteria; phylum Bacteroidota; class Bacteroidia; order Bacteroidales; family Bacteroidaceae; genus Prevotella. The sequence goes on from USJD01000125.1 coordinate 9,412, forward strand.
CTTGATGTAAATGCCAGCCGTAAGGCAGCTCGCTTCGTACGTTTCTGCGATGCATTCAACATTCCTATCGTATCTCTCGTTGACGTGCCAGGATTCTTGCCAGGTACAGGTCAGGAGTACAACGCAGTCATCCTCCACGGTGCACAGTTGCTCTACGCTTACGGCGAGGCTACCGTACCAAAGATTACTATCACATTGCGTAAGAGCTATGGTGGTAGCCACATCGTGATGGGTTGCAAGCAGTTGCGTGCTGACTTGAACTTCGCTTGGCCATCTTCAGAGATTGCCGTAATGGGTGCCAGCGGTGCTGTTGCAGTCCTCTGCGGTAAGGAAGCTAAGGCTAAGAAGGAAGCTGGCGAGGATGTAAAGGCATTCTTGGCAGAGAAGGAGCAGGAATATACAGACAAGTTTGCTAATCCTTATCAGGCTGCCCAGTATGGTTACATCGATGATGTTATCGAGCCACGCAATACTCGTTTCCGCATCTGCCGTGGTTTGGCTCAGCTCGCTACCAAGCGCCAGAACTTGCCTGCTAAGAAGCATGGTTGTATGCCAATGTAATGATATCATTAAACATTAGAATAAATGGATAAGAATATTTATGCTGCGATTGCCATGGCTCTCTATGAGTATCAGGGTAATAACGTACATGACAAGGAATCAGGCATCATCACCATCAAGCCACGTCAGACTATGTGGAATGCCAAGTTCCTGAGTTTAACAGCCAAACCATAAAGAATAAGAAATGAAAGAGTTTAAATATACAATCGACGGAAAAGAATATAAGGTTCAGATTGACGGTGTTGAGGGTAACATCGCAAGCGTGAACGTGAATGGCGAAGCTTACAAGGTTGAGATGGAACAGGAGGCTGAGCCAGAGAAGAAGAAGGT
>USJD01000126.1 GCA_900554835.1 uncultured Prevotella sp.
GCAGTTGAAGCCTATTGCATTATTCTGATAGAAACTATAAAAAATATAGTTGACCTCCTTAAAATGTGAAGCTATACCTTTACCCATCACTCCTACCGCATTTACAATATTGACAAGTGCTTGAGCAGAACTTTCTAATAAATTGCCTTTTACAAATCTAATCATATCCAATAATCCTAAAAGCACACTTTATATGCTTTTTAAAACATATTTTATCTTCCAAAACTAATTTTGTTTTTAAGCAATGCAAAAATACTATTTTTATTTGAAACATACAAATAAAAATTGGTCAATTCAATAAAATTTAGTATTTTTGCAAAAAATATTTAGTTATGAATAAAGTTAGTATTATCATGCCATCTTACAATGCTGCAAAATTTATTGCTGCATCAATCCAATCTGTAATAGAACAGACCTATAGTAATTGGGAACTATTGATAACAGATGATTGTTCTAAAGATGACACAATTAATATCATTAAAAAGTTTCAAGAAATAGACAATAGAATTCAACTATTTTCTACAGGAAAAAATAGCGGTGCTGCAGCTGCAAGGAACATATCTTTACAAAATGCTACTGGAAAATACATTGCATTTTTAGATAGTGACGACACATGGATTTCCAACAAACTAGAAACTCAAATCAAGTTTATGGAAAAAAATAATATCGCTTTCTCTTTCAGTAACTATAGCGTAATGAAAGAAGACGGAACCCCAACTGGAAATATTATCCACGCTCCAAAAGTTATAGGTTATCATGGATATCTGCGCAATACCATTATAGGATGTCTGACCGTTATCATAGATAAGGAAAAAACAGGACCATTTATGATGCCTAATATCAAAAGTTCTCATGACATGGCATTATGGCTACTCATTATGAAAAGAGGTTTTAAGGCATATGGACTGCAAAAAACATTAGCCAACTACCGTTTAGTTTCAACATCTAACACAGCAAAAAAATGGAAAGCAGCCAAGGATGTTTGGAAAGTTTATAGAGAAATTGAGCATATAAATCCAATTTATTCTACAATATGTTTCGTGGGATATGCAATAAACGCAATAATAAAGCGTTTATAAATAAAAACATCATATTTCACAAAATGATTATAAAATACATCTTCGATAGAGTAACAGCAATGATCGGACTCATTTTACTTAGTCCAATATTGCTTACAACGTGGATTCTTATCCGCATCAAAATGCCTGACGGACCAGCTATCTTTACTCAAAAGAGAGTTGGAAAAGATGGTAAGTTGTTTACGATGTACAAGTTCCGTTCCATGTCTCAAAACCATGGAGGATCTTCTGTATCCGTAGCAGGTGAAAGCCGTATCACTCCTCTTGGAGCTAAACTAAGGAAATATAAAATAGATGAACTGCCTGAACTTTGGAACGTACTGATTGGGGATATGAGTTTCGTTGGACCTCGACCAGACGTACCAGGATACGCAGATAACTTAAAAGGAGAAGATAGAGAAATCCTAAAACTTCGCCCAGGTATTACAGGACCTGCCAGTTTGAAATATAGAGACGAAGAGGAATTGCTTGCTAAGCAAGCCAATCCACAGGAATATAACGACAACATCATTTATCCTGACAAAGTTAAAATAAATCTCTATTACCTTCATCACTATAGTTTTATCATGGACATAAAAATGATTATTGCTACAGTAACAGGAAAGAGAATTATATACAATAAAGAATTAATATAGAAGAACACCATCTATAACTGATGTTCACGACTATAAAATATTTTAAACAATGGAGAACAGAAAGAGAATTTACTTGTGTCTTGCCCACATGAGTGGTAACGAAATGAAATATATCAAAGATGCTTTTGATACCAATTGGGTTGTTCCATTAGGCCCTAATGTCAATGGTTTTGAGGAAGATCTTGAGAATTTTGTGGGTCAAAACAAGGAAGTTGTTGCATTAAGTGCAGGAACTGCAGCAGTACACCTTGCCTTAATAGACTGTGATGTAAAAGCTGGTGATGAAGTGATGGTTCAAACTTTTACATTTTGTGCTTCAAGTAACCCTATTAAATATTTAGGTGCAAAACCTGTATTTGTGGATAGCGAAAAGGAAACATGGAACATGGATCCACAACTCTTGGACAAAGCTATCGCTGATAGAATAGAAAAGACTGGCAAAAAACCAAAAGCCATCATTGTGGTCTATCTATATGGTATGCCAGCCAAGATTGACGAAATCATACAAGTCGCCAACAAATACGATATTCCGCTCATAGAAGATGCTGCAGAGGGTCTTGGCTCACGCTATAAAGGACAAGTGTGTGGTACTTTTGGAAAATATGGTGTATTAAGCTTCAATGGTAACAAAATGATTACTACAAGTGGTGGTGGAGCACTGATATGTTCAGACACTGAAAGCCAAGCACGAATCATGTTCTATGCTACGCAAGCAAGAGAATCATATCCTTACTATCAACATGAACATATTGGATATAACTATCGACTGAGCAATGTATGTGCAGGAATTGGTCGTGGTCAGATGACTGTATTAGATGAACATATAGCACATCATAAACACATACACGAACTATATGAGAAACTTCTTGCTGACGTCAAAGGTATTACGGTACATAATAATCCTACATCTGATTATGATTCAAATTTCTGGCTCAATACAATTGTGTTAGACGAGAACATTCATATTAAGGGCGAAGAAAAAGCATATAATCAAATTATCACAGGTGCTGTAGGAGGAGCTGCAGGGGTTACACATGAGGCAAAGAATGTTCATACGAACATAGAACCAAATAAGAACGTAGAAGCATTACGAATTGCACTTGACCAAGCATCTATTGAGGCAAGACCATTATGGAAGCCTATGCACTGTCAGCCAGTTTATTCAGACTGTGTATCCTATACAAATGGAGTAAGTGAAGATTTATTCCATAAAGGTCTATGTTTGCCGAGTGGTCCATGTGTCACAGATGAAGACGTACATTACATCATCGACACTATCAAAGAAAACATTATACAATAAACATCATAAATAAAACAACCTAATATTAGATAAAAGAATATGAGGTTCTTCAGTAAATTATCAAATTGGTATTTTTCCAAAAAGTCACTACCCTATTGGTGTATTTTTTGGATAGATTGTGCTGTGATATATTTGTCATACCTTTTTATATACCAGCAAATTAATAGCGGAGCACAAGCATTAGGAATATTAGGACAACTCTCTGCTGTCTTTGCAATTTTCACGATGTTCCATGCCATAGGTTTTAGGATGTTCCATACTTACGATGGCATTCTAAGATATTCTTCTTTTGTTGATTTGCAGAAAGTATTCTATGCAGTAACTGTCGGTGCAGTTTTATCTATACTGACTAAGAACATGCTGCTGAATACTCAATTATTTCCAAGAGTTGAGATTCAGTATCGCAATATCATCTTAGGTTCACTTGTTGCAACACTTATCTTGTGGGCCATCAGAGTCATAGCCAAAACCGTATTTGATGTATCTTTATCGGATTATAACATCAAGAATGCTTTTATATATGGTGTAAAGGAAGGCGGCATCGGTCTCGCTAAGCAAATCAAGAATGATAAGCCTATGAAGTTCAAACTCATGGGATTTATTTCTGATGATGTAGAAATAAAACACCATCACCTGATGGGAGCTAAGGTATATGCACTCGACAAGAACACCATCAAGGTGATGAGAGACAACAAGATTACTACCCTGCTGGTTTCACCAGGTGCTATCAATAATTTTCGTGCTGACAAGGAGTTCCAGGATGCAATCCTTGCAGAAGGTATCCGTATATACATGCCTACTACACAGGAATGGAATACAGAGCAACAACAACTCAAAGAAGTTAGCATTGAAGATCTTTTGCCACGAGATGAAATCAGCATCGATATGGAAAGCGTGGGAGCTATGCTTCATGGCAAACGAATTTTGATTACAGGTTCTGCTGGAAGCATCGGAAGCGAAATGGTAAGACAAATCGCCAAGTACAGTCCTGCAGAATTGATTCTGATAGATAGTGCAGAGACTCCGCAGCACGACATACGCTTAATGATGGCGAAGCAGTTCCCTGAGATTAAAGCAGAAACCATTGTCACTACGATCTGTAGCAAGTCGAGAATGGAACATATCTTCAAGACATACATGCCTGATTATGTTTTCCATGCTGCTGCATATAAACATGTTCCTATGATGGAGAACAATCCATGCGAGAGCATTCAAAACAATGTATATGGCACTAAGATCTTAGCAGATTTAGCAGTAAAGTATGGCGTGAAGAAGTTTGTGATGATATCAACTGATAAGGCAGTAAATCCTACCAATGTTATGGGATGCTCAAAACGTATCTGTGAAATTTATGTTCAAAGCCTCAACAAAGCCGTGAAAGAAGGTATCGTCAAAGGTGAAACCCAGTTTGTTACCACCCGATTTGGCAACGTTTTGGGGTCTAATGGTTCTGTCATTCCGCTGTTTAAGAAACAGATTAAGAATGGTGGTCCTGTTACAGTCACCGACCCTAATATCATCCGTTATTTCATGCTGATTCCTGAAGCTTGCGAACTCGTTTTGGAAGCTGGTACTAAGGGAAATGGTGGTGAGATTTTTGTCTTTGACATGGGTAAACCTGTTAAGATTGCAGACTTGGCACAGAGAATGATTAACCTCAGTGGAGCTAAGAATGTAGAAATTAAATTCACTGGGTTGAGAGCTGGTGAAAAGCTCTACGAGGAAGTACTAAACGACAAGGAATCTACCAAGCCATCATTTAATGATAAGATTAGAATCGCAAAGGTACGAGAATATGACTATTCGGAAATTTCTAAACAGATTGATGACTTAGTTGAAAAGAGTAAGTTGTACGATGAAATGCTCACAGTAAAGAAGATGAAGGAGATAGTACCAGAGTATAAGAGCAACAATTCGATTTACGAAAAACTCGACAAATAACGAACAATTAAGCTTCAAACTTAGTTAATTGATGCATAAAATAAATGGAAAATAAACAATATAAAGACAACATGAATAAGGCGGAGCAAATATTAAAACGCTCCGTCGATTTCATCATTGCAACATGTTGTTTGATATTCTTCTTTCCTTTGGCTTTGGTCTGCGCCATTGCCATACATTGGGAGGATGGTCTGCCGGTTATCTACCGTCAAGAGCGCATCGGTCTTCATGGCAAGCCATTCTTTATCTACAAATTTCGTTCTATGAAGATTGATGCAGAAAAGGATGGTCCTGATCTTTTAGAGATTAGCGGCGACCCAAGACTCACAAAAGTGGGACGATTCCTCAGGGCTCATCACCTCGATGAACTTCCTCAACTCTGGAATGTTTTCAAGGGTGATATGGCGTTTATTGGTCCTCGCCCTGAGCGCAAGTTCTATATTGATCAGATTATGGAGCATGATCCTCGCTATGAGTATCTCTATCAGATTCGACCAGGAGTCACCTCCTACGCTACGCTCTATAATGGTTATACTGACACCATGGAGAAGATGCTGCGTCGTCTGGATTTAGATCTCTACTACTTAGAGAATCGATCATGGTGGTTTGATGCTAAGATTCTCATCAAGACTTTCATCAACATCGTATTTGGAAAGAAATTCTAAGAATAAAATTAAGAAATTAGGGCAAGCAACTATTCTGGTTGCTTGCCCTAATTGTTTTTATAGCATCTTCATAATCCTCAGCGCATAGGAATAACTACCCTCCTATCACACTCCAATCATCAATAGTTCGACTATCATCTGAGAAATTAATACCCACAAGGAACTTTTTGCGCTTATCATCTGCAAAAGCAGAAAAATACTTTTTTTCCTCTATTTGATTGATAGCTGTTACTGCATCCTTTCCATACTTTAATTCAAAGATGTAGATATAGTCATCTGTCTTCAAGACCATATCGATTCTGCCATCAGAAGTTGGAAGTTCTGGGGAAACATCTGCTCCTAACATGGCAAAAATAGTGTACATTACTGCCTGATAATGACGCTCATTATTATTAATTAATGTATAAGGGAATTTATCATAAAAAGTTTTCAAATGGGGCAAAAATGCACTCATATTCCCTTCTTTTTTTACATGCTGAAAATATGCACCGCATAAAGCATCATAGCTACCCATTCCATCAGGAGAATAGTAACGGAAAAGACTTTCTGAAAATCCCTGACGAACTTCCTCATTAGGAAAACTCAGGAGATATTGTCTGCGTTCTTTAACATATTCTTTAATGGTCAAATAACCACTTTGATACAATACAGGCACCGGATCAGAGATGTTTTCCGTAGGTACATCAAAGCGACTTTCAGAAGCCCATATCTGATCTAATTGAAGCATATCATAACCCTTCTTCTGTAACAATTCTACAAGAAATGTTGGTGTACCAGAAGAGAACCAATAGTTATTTAATGATTTGTCATCCAAGGCATTAATAATGCTATATGGATTATATACACCTTCAGATTTTCCAGAAAAATGATAGCCATCATAATGCTTACGTAATGTAGTAACAGCATCGTCAAAAGACAAACCGCTTTCTTGAGCAAAAGCGCGGATTCCATCATTAAATTCTGTAAGCAATTCCTTTTCGGTAAAACCACATACTGCAGAAAACTCATCCTTCATCGTCAATATCTTCAGATTATTTAATTCACTGAAAATACTGACCTGACTAAATTTTGAAATACCTGTGATAAAAACAAATCTCAAATTAGAATCCTGTTGCTTCAAAGGACTCAGAAAATCACGAATGACCTCACGAATTTCATCCTGTATTTTGAGGTCTTTTACAGAGTCATGCATAGGAGCATCATATTCATCAATGAGCACAACAACTCTCTTGCCTGTTTGTTCGCGAGCTGTAGATATGATATTGGCTAATCGCACATTATAGACTTTACAAGCGTCAGCACTTACCTCAATATGATATTTTCTTTCATACTGAGAAAGAATATAATCAAGAGTTACATGCAGATTGTCCAATTGATAATATTTACCAGCACTCAAATCAATATGAACAACAGGATATGATTCCCATTGTTGTTCTAACTTTTCTATTTCCAACCCCTTAAACAAATCTTTACGTCCCTCAAAATAAGCTTGAAGTGTAGAGACTAGCAATGATTTTCCGAATCGACGAGGACGACTCAGAAATTGATTTTTGGTATAATGTGCCAACTGATAGACCAGAGTTGTCTTATCAACATAAGAGTAGCCCCCTTCTATGATTTGTTCAAATGTCTGGATTCCTATAGGATATTTCATACTAAACACTATTTTTAGCAAAGATACATATAAAAAAGATAATCTCCAAATATTTTCGCAAGAAATTCTCTTTGTTCTTCCAGGTCTAAGTTCTCCTCCATGATGAAGGGAGTACGCTTGTCTATCCAAGCGTGCTTAAACAGGCTATAATTTAAAATATCAAGCATAACCATTTTTTTACTTTTCCTTCCACTCCTCTATCGTACCAGTCTTCGACGAGAAGTTGACACCTATCTGATGGATATGGCGGGCATCCGTAGCGTACTCCTTGGCATAACCCTTGTCCTCTATCTGCAGCAAGGCTCCTTCCGCCGATCCGTCTAGTTTGAACTCGAAGATATAGACATCGTTAGGGGTTTCATAGACACAATCCGCCCTACCCTTGCTCGTCTCCTTCTCACGAAAGAGCATATAGCAACTCAGCATACGGAGGAGCAAATAGAAAGTATAATCGAAGTATCGCTCATACTCTCGCTCATCATTCCTGCGACGCACACTGTACGGAATGCTGGCGAGGAAAGCAGTGAGCGAATCCATGAATTCCTGTAGTTTACCTTGCTTCAACTGATGTACAGAAGTAATGAGCCAACTTGCAGAATCCTCCTTTGTCTGGAGATAAGCATTTGCCAAGATTGTAAGAAGTCCTTCTCTCACTTCATTGTTAGGGATGTCGAGCAAGAACGACTCCGTGTCCTGGTCATAATCCTTGATGGTGAGATAGCCGCTTTGGTAAATCATCGGCAAAGGCTTCTCTATATCCGCCTTATAGTCATCAAACTGTGGCACCCCATAATATTTTCCTACCAATTCATCAAGATTCTCATCAAAATGATTCAACAGACGCACAAGGTAAGTAGGCGTGCCGCTTTTAAACCAATAACCACCTAACTTCATGTTGTAAAAAGCATTGAGCAAACTGAAAGGATTGAAAACATCCACCATTTTCTCACTGAAGTGATAGCCGTCATATTTCATTTTCAACTTTTGCAGCATCTCCTCTTCCGTGCAATGATATATTTGGGCTATTTCCGCTATAGGCTCGGCAAAATATTTCACCAGCTCATCCTTGGTAATACCACAGAGAGCTTCGTAATTTCTGCTTAAGCTGATGTCAGCAGGTTGGTTAAATCCACTGAACATGCTGATTTGCGAGAATTTCGTAACACCAGTGAGGAACACAAAGCGAAGGTCTGCGTCAGCCCCCTTAAAAGTGGTATAGAAAGACTTCATGATGTTGCGATGTTTTTCCTCCAAACTAATCATCTTACCTAAGTGCTCCACCTGATAGTCAAGGTCTAGTACGTCCAAAATTGGCTTGTCGTATTCATCAATGAGCACAACGGCACCAAGACCCGTTTTCTCATGAGCAGCTCGAAGCACTTTTTGAAAGCGCAATCCCAAATCATTACTTGTCCTGACTACTTCATATTGAGCTTCCCATTCGGTGAGATTATCCGACAACACATCTTCTAAAACTCCATCATTCAGATAATTGCCCGTACTGAAATCTATGTGAAACACAGGATATTGTTTCCATTCTGTTTCCAGCTTGTCAATAGCAAGACCCTTGAAAAGTTCCTTGTTCCCAAGGAAATATTGTTCCAATGTAGATACGAGAAGACTCTTTCCAAATCGCCGAGGGCGACCCAGAAAATAAATTTTTCCACTATATACTAGTTGATAGACCAAGTCTGTCTTATCAACATACACAAAACCACCTTGAATGATTTGCTCAAAAGATTGTATTCCTATAGGATATTTCATATTGCTCACATTTTTCCGCAAAGTTACACTTTTTCTTCGACACAACAAAATTTATCACAATAAATATTCCTCAGAAGAACATATATGAAAAGATCACACATATCAACATCGAATATTCCTATTAAAAAACTCCATTCTCAACACTGATTTTACAGATAAGAAAGGAATAATCTTTCGAAAAGGATACAATAAATTTACAACCAATCTCATCCACCATTTATATACTATCTGTAGCCTACAATAAGCTTTTCTGAAATGAAATGTATCAATAAGAAATTGCTGAATATTTGAATGCTCCGTTATACTGCGAGAACCATCATTAACATATCTCAATTTAAGTTCTTCTAAATAATAACGATTCATTTCATATATTAAGCCATAATATAGATAAGTTGAATTACGCATAACTTTAGATTTACATTTCATTGCATTATATTCACAACAATCCTCGTAAACAGTATTTATCGCCAGAGCTACAGCCTAATTTGTTTCTTTATTATATACACACCAATATTCTGAACAACCCATTTTTTCACAAGACGCAATCCTGCTACAAAATTCACTTGAAGTAATAATGGATGTCTTTACTTTATAAGATTCACAAGCTTCTTGATAAATTGGTAATCCTACAGACAAAATTTCTTCTGCAGAAACTTTCCTCACATTATATGTTTTTAAACTTTTCTTCACTTGATTACGTTTTTTAGAAGAAAGTTCTTCCATACCTCCAAATTTATCTTTGATCACATACCAAAATGAAGTTTCTTTATCACAATCAAAATCATAGGTATTTCTAACCATTATACCTCCATTAGATAACAACTCGCTAATTGAAGTTGAGTCTAACTTTTCACCAAAATGTGGAGCACGCTTGTCAATCCAGGCATGCTTATAAATTTTATAATTAGTAATCTTAAACATATAATAATTCTGAAGTAACTACTCAGCACCCCTATTGAAAACTTTGAATAGAAAAGCCTTGAAATATGAAAGCGGCTTCGATAGTCAATGAAGCCTATTTCGTAGAGCAATGAAA
>USJD01000127.1 GCA_900554835.1 uncultured Prevotella sp.
CTTGTTTTAGTTACCTTTGCGAGGGAAATCATTTTCGTTTTATAGAGGAAAGATATAAAAAAATCTTCAGAAAAATGTCGATGCCTAAAGATATTTTTTCTGCGACCTTACGACAACCTGCCTATTTATGGAGGTTTCAATAAGTCAAAGAACACTTTCGGAGGTTTTTCCGAACCTAGAAACGGCAAAATAGAACCACATCGACAACTCTTTATAAGAAATTATCGGTAGTCATTCTTTCTTTTCCAAGAATCTGTTTGTTCATATTATACCCCATTTTATTGGTGAAAACAATAACACTATCCTCGGATTCATCAATGATAGCTTTCATCTTCATTTGCAATTCCCGAAGTTTAGCTTCAGATAATTCTCCCTCCAAAACTGAGTTCTGAATCCAACACAAATACTGGCGGCAAAGCTTCAACATTTTGCCAACTCGCTTCTCACCTACATCGTAAACTATAATCACATACATATCACCAATACATTTTAAAAGGTTTATATTCTTCTATTCCCAAAATATCTTTCAGTAGCTTATAGCATTCAAGTTTTATAAGATGCTTATAGCTTACATTACGTCCTAAAGAACGATGACGGAACGTCTCGTCATATCGCTCTTCCATAGCCTTTACAAAAATCTTCTTTCCCTTTTCGTTCAAAAGACATTTGTTGAGTTTCTTATCAAAATGACTGGTGCTTAAAGCATGCTTATTGAGTACCTTGAAGATGACTCTATCCACGATAATAGGTTTGAAGATCTCGGATATATCCAGACATAACGAAAAACGCCTTTCTCCTGGAGTATGCAGAAAGCTTATCGTTGGATTGAGCTGAGTTTGATGAACAGCTCGGAGAGTTTCGGTATAGCACATCATATTGCCAAAAGAAATGAGAGCATTTACCTCGTTCTCTGGCGGTTGCTTGGTTCTTGATCCCATGTTGAAATCATCGAGAATGATATCGAATGCAGCATAATATGCCTGTCTGATATTTCCCTCAATTCCCATTATCTCATCTACAGCCTTAGCATCAGGTAAAGTATTACTCAATCTTTTAATAGTATCGATAATATCTTGCAGGTCTTTTCCTCTACGATTATAATAGTTGAGGTTCATAACCATATTCCAAGCAGCCCCCTGAATGAACTTTCGAGCCAATTCAACTCTTTTCTTCTTGTTTTGGTATGCAGATGTTTGTGCCAACAATGCCTTGCCAGAAAGAAGACTTTCCCTTGGCATGAAGCTTCCGGTATAGTTCTCATAATAGTCGAAGAAGTGGACAGGAATACCTTTCTGTCCCAGAAAGTTGAACAAAGCGCTATTTGCCCGCAGACTTCCAAAGGCATACAGTTCCGCAACATCCTCAATAGGAATGTATCGAGGTTGCTGCTTGATTTCTTCATTATCTTCATTCACGATAACAGGCGTGAACTTCAGCGTATTATCTCTGCGTTCCATGATGCCTGGATTGAACAGATAGAAACTTCTTTTCATTCTTCTTCCTCCAACTCGTTTATATAACAAAAATCGAAATAACTACAATTCTTACAGATGCCTTTCTTAACTTTAGACGGGCAAACATCTTGAGAGATTATCTTAATAATGTCCTTAGATATAACCTGAATGTCATCTCTATCAACATCTGTCAAGATTACTTCTTTTATCTTTCTCAAAAGAGGATATTCCAAGATGCCCTTCACGCCATCAATTCCATGTTGCTCGAAAACATACATGTAATATTTCAGTTGCCATTCATGAGCTTTATCCACCTTATTAGATTTCTTTATCTCGTGGATGACCTTGTTCTTGGCATCATAGTAATCTACTTTGATACCATCAATCTCCACTTCCTCATACTTTGATGTACGTTGCGGATAACTTGATTCATGCACCAGCTTTCCTTCATAGACCAAGTCTGATTCTTGTTCCATGTTGATGCCATTGGCAAACAGCCATAGTTTGCGATGGCAAAGCTGGTAGTAGTTGAAATGAGTGCCTGTTATTGTCATAAGTAATTATCCCCATCAATTATAATACCAGTATCAAAATTATAACATTTAGTAGATATTTTATAAAGGCCATTATAATCTTCACCTGAAGATGTAATTGGTTTTGATTGATTTGGCTTAATCCTTATTTGTACAATCCGATTGGCCATCTTTTTTAATTGGTTGCTTAATTTTCTCTTATGGCATCGTATGATAGATATCTTGTCATCATGTGAAAGAGATTCTTTTAAATTCTTCTGGTACTCCAGAAGTAATTCAAAGTTATTATCCTCACCATTACGAGGTACATAGTACAAACATTCCTCACCAAATATATTATTGTCAACAAGTGAGAATTTTCCCACTTTTTCATACATGCATTGGCTTATATCCTCCATTAAATTATTTTTCAGTTTCTCTCCATAGGCTCCAAATATAAGTTGATCACATATTTTCTCAAAGAAGGCTTTCTGTATGTTTAACATATCCTTCTCTTCGCAATTTTCTGATTCATAAAAAGATTCTCTTGAGAATTGTATCAACTCTTTATCAGGACCTCGATAAATCAGGCTTGAACGTTCCCCTTGATTCGTTCCTAATCTAACAACAACAACTTTTCCCTTTTCTGCATTCTTCCCATTTCTATTGCAACGACCAGCAGATTGTACAATACTTGAAATGGTAGCAAAATCCCTATAAAGTACTGGAAAATCAATATCAACTCCCGCTTCGATAAGCTGAGTAGAGATAAGAACAACCTTATCACCTTGACATAGTTTCTCCTTAGCAATATAAATCTTCTGGCTTCGGTCGCTTGGAGTAAAATGCGTATTAAGAAGCAACACATTTGTGTCATCCATATTTCCAGTGATGAAATTGTATAAGTCTTTTGTATCCTGAATAGTATTCAAGATAACAAGCACCGATTTCTCCTCCTGTAAAACTTGATGCCCCAACTGTTCAATATCTATAATCGACTTTTGTACCTCAACTGTATATCTGTTAAAAACAGGATTCTCATAATGAGAAAGTGACAACAATTTAAATGGTTGTTCATAATCCAGAAAGAATTCCTTTGCCTCTTTATTGTCATCAGGCAATCGAAGAGCTGGCTGTGTAGCTGTAGAAACTATTGCAAAACTACCAGTCAGTTTACAGAATTTGTCTAAGTAAGCGATAAAAAATCCGTACAATCTTGGAGGTAAAGACTGTATCTCATCCAAGAGAAAGACACAATTGGAAAAATTAGGTAATTTCATAAGTTCATGATTCTTATTACCCAATAGTGTCTCAAATATACGTACAAAAGTTGTAATTATGAATGGATAGCCAAAAGTATCTTCTTGAAACTCTAAAGCCTCTAATTCCTGTAACAACTTTTCAGAAGGATTTTCATCCAGTTCTTTCTGTATATCATCAAAGCGTGTATTTGTAGATTTCGAGTCTATACGCTGAACGAAATATTCGTAACCTTTCAATATTTTCAACACTTCAGACTCAACTTGTTCAGTTATCGACAAGAATGGCAATCCATAAATAATTCTTTTAGCCCCCTTCGATTTTATGATTTCGGAAGCTAAAGATAACAACATTAGTGTTTTGCCGGAACCTGTCGGTGCCGTCAACTCGAAAATCTGTTTTCCTTCTTTTAAACCTTTTCTAATACTATTGATGCTCTCCAGACGTATCTTAGTTCTCTCTATATTAAGTAAAGTTTGAGATTTAAGATTGTCAAGATAGCCCTGTAATATATCTGGATAGATATGAGAAAAGCTATTCAGATTTTGTTCATTCTCATCAAGCATGGATATCATATCACCAGCATCACTTTTGTCAGCTTTTACCAATGCAGAGAAAATGCTTTGTATTTCTAAATAGAATCGTAAAGCAACATTATAATCATTTGGCTTATTTACTATTCTTTTAAAAAATAATCTAATTCTACCTTCTTCCATTGATGATGGCATAGATGGTTCAATGCCTAATAACTCAGCAAAGACATTACCAAAAGATATATGCTCCTTATCAAGAAAGGCATAAAGATTGCTTACTTCATAGCCCGAAAGAATAGGATTGCCATCATTTGGCATCATATCAGGTAAGTCCCCATGATGTTTCGCAACAACAGTTATTAAAGATGTTAAGAAATTGTGCGAATTAAACTCATGTGGAACTTTAAACTTATCTGGATTTTTAATCAGAAACATGAGAAAAGCATACGCAGACAAATAGGCATGGTGATCATATCCTTTCGGACATAATCCATTTAGTTTCTCTTGAAAATTAGAATTAACCTTACCTATATCATGGAAGAGAGATACCAATCCTGCTGCATCAGAACTGGTAATTCTCTTTGATAATGAAGCCACATTTTCAAGATGTACTTTCAAAAGTTTTTCTGGATGTGAATAACATTTATTTAAATCAAAACCCATTGTTCAATCTCTTTATCATGAATAAATTCCCAATAATCTCCTTCTACGTTAAGCATATAAGAGCATTCTGGGTATATGACATTTACATATTTTTCTGGCAAATTCCAAAAATCATTATTCTGATATGTCGGAAGTTTGTCAAAACCGATTCGAAAGTCATCGTCAATTATTTTCAACTTATGCTTATTCGCTATAACGAAACCTTCGGTCTCAAAATCACCATTACCCATCATTGTGAATTCTCCTTGACTAATGAAAGTCAATTCTGCAGGACAGTTAGCAATACCCAAATAAGGGTCGTAGATAGCATATCCTTCTAAAATCGCCTTCTGAAATTCATAGAATATACTTTGAGAACGTTCTCCATAGAGTCCCACACAAACCTTGTAACTAACATCACGCAGCATTTCAAATGCTTTAGGTGATTTAATAGCTGTAGGGTTTATGGCCGTGTGAGACGTAAATCCACATGATGCTTTTTTTACAGGCTTTAGCAATTCAACACCATACAACAAGTCTTCAGACAACTGAGGAAAAAGAGATTTCATCTTCTTGCGTTCAATTCCTAAGACAGCACCAATCATTCCGATCAATGCTGTTTTAGGAATAAGGTCATGAGACAAAGGATTGTTATTGGTGTCAGGCTTTTTAAAATGAGCCCAATTACCATCTATCTTGAATTGAAAACCTTTCATAAGCTCATCTCTTCAAACTTCTCACCGTTTAGACTTTCCTTTATCTTGTCGATTTCAGTATAGAATCTTATTTTTTCAATCTTGTCATTCTTGGCAAGTTCCTGGAGTTTACTGAAATCGAAATCATAGTCGTCCATACTACGAATTTGCTCGTCTTTCAAACCTTCGTTCAGCTTAAGTTTTATGGTTCTGTCAATTCCATAGAGTTTGTCAAAATCCTGTTTGTAGTCTATGACTAACAACAAAAGTGAATCTTGTCCGACTTTTGAACGAGAGAAAGAACTTCCTTCTCCGCCTGTTCCATACCACAAAGCTTTAAACATTTTCTGCAGATCATCTTCTTTCAAATCTGTGTTTTTAGCAACAGTTGGATTAATCCATCCGTGAATTTGGACAACGGAATAAGGAACCAATGTTGTTGTTGATATGGCACCTTGCGCTTTATCATCCTTAGATGTAAAGTGAGACGTATTCTGATGCATTCTCAAGTTGACACGATTCAAGGATGGGTTAAGGGCTGCAAATTGAACAGGTCCTGTAAATTGGACATGCCCATTTACAAACTCTTGCTTACCAACTTTCATATTTTTGTCTAGCGTTGATATACCACCAAACAATCTTACATCGATGAGTTCTTTCATTATTTCAGCAATGTCGGTCTTTTGATTAGTATTCCACTTCTGAGCAATCCATGTCAACACACCTTTAGAATCTGTTTTACCAGCTCCAGTGTTTTCTGAAACATAGATATGTTCACCCTCAATATCCTCAAGATATGTACGGATAAATCTCTTAATTCGAACATCACTAACAAGAATTTTTTTCGTTTCCTCATCGTAGCGTTGTTCACCTGTAAATGGATCCCCATTGGGGATGTTGTATGATGTTTCATACAAAAACAAAATTTCTGATTTCTTCATATCTTTAATTTTTATGGTTTATTTCATTAACTATCAAGTTAAGTTTGCTAACAGACTCTTTCAAGTCTTCATCGTCAGAATAATCTTTCATGATTTTTTCCAAACGTTTCTGAAATTCTTTTTTCTTATCCGTTGGCTCATATTTAAAATAGCCGTCCAAGAAACCGAAAGACAATTCATCCTTGTCATATTCAGATTCAGAAATATTTGCCAAGTCATCAAAAACTTCAGCAGACATTACGCTCCACACACTGTCATGCATTACAAGCTTCTGACAGAGGTCAGTAACAAATCTAATGCAATCCTCTTTTGTTGACACTCTTCTTGAAAGCAAGCCTACATAGTTCTTTTCAAAAGAACCAATAAACTTTCTTAATGGCTGGGCCATCTTTCCTATTTTAAAGCCAAGCTTAAAACTACAAGAATTAGTTATTTCCATAAATTTATTTTGTTTATTATTTTGTATTGACAATATGAACATCAAATCATATTTCAAGATTTTACACCAAAACGAACCGTCTCCTATACGTGTAGCTGATTCTACATTAGCTACAAACGAATGGAGTAAAGAGGGATCATTATAATAATCTTCTTTATATACTAAAGGAAGCACTTTGAGAATATGACTTTCATATTTCTTCGATGCGACTATTTTTACTTTTCCCGTTGTATTATTCATTTGCACATCTCCCAAGAGATTGCGAAACGACTTGCATATAGAAAGAGAATTGTCTTCCTTTTTCTCTTTATTTCTTTCAGGTTTGTCTATTTTTATCTCTTTATTTCTTTCTGCATACACTTGATGTGCAATAGCCTTATTTCTCGAGTCTACACGATTTAGAGCGCTTCGTGTTATGCTTGAGATTTCTATAAGGTCTGTATCAGGCTTTGTTCCTCCATTTTTTACAAAAATAAAATCAAACGATGTGAAAGTCGAGCTACTTCCCAAAGCAGACGAAATCAAATCGTCGCTATATTCATTGGACAATATTATCGAAGACTCATTTTTCTTTTCTATAAAGAGTTTTAAATCATCAGCCTTCAAATTCTTTCCAAATGGCAAAACTATTAGTTTATATTCAGAACCAGAAATCATCTTACCCTTCTTAGCATAAGAAACTCCATAAAAAAGATCTTCTATATCTGATTCTGTAAAACCTCTTGTCTTGTATCTATTTTCCAAATCAAATTTTGGAAATTGTATATCATTTTTTTTATCACCAGAGCATATTGTATGCCACAAATTCTTATTCAGGACAAGTCCTCCCTTAGTTTCTGCAACATACTCTTTTAGCATTTTTCGAGTGACAAGTTCAAACGTTTTGGAAAAATCATACCAATTCTTTGTATGTCCACTGCCGTCTTCATAAGAAAAATGTATAAAAATAGATGCGTAATTTAATCGAAGAAGGAAATTTTGGTATTCTTCATCGTCATCAACGTCTTTTTTATAAGCATTCAATTTTTCTAATTTCTTTTTGTTGTCTTCTTTATTTATCAAGCAACAAATATTTTTCAAATTAACTTCATTATCTAAATATTCCTTAAATGAGCCACTTTGATTTTCAAAGTAAAAGATAATCGCAGGAGCATATTTGAGAATCCGTTCAAGCATTGTCTGTTCTCTACCGAATCCTGTTCTAATTTGCTTTAATTCAGTTGTCTCTTCGGTTGAAAAATCAAGTGAAGAACTGATACTTTTATAATCAGCATTTCCTTTATCAAAGGAGCTTTGAGATTTTGCTAATCTATAATTTCCATCTTCACTTATTGATATAGACCTACTATTACCTAATGTACCTTTGACAGAATAATAAATATCACCAAACATGTATTTACAGGATGTATCATTTCCTGATGTCTTGTACTTTAGATAATACAGATTGTTTCTCTGATTTTCAGGAACAATTGATGCCTTATCAAAAATAATATTAAAGTCCTTATCCACAGGAAGACAAAGACAAAAAGGCCAACATCCTTTATTGTCTTTAGGACAAGATGCAACAGCATTTGAGAAACTCATCTTTTCTTTTGAATTTCTCAATATATTTCCAATTTTTAAGACTGTATCTAAACTCATAATTCTATCTTCTTTATAAATCCAAACCCCTGTGAACATTGTTCTCCAACTCCTCCTTCATAAGCAATCTTCATCAACTCTAAAGGTGCTTTCATACGGAAGGAGCAGAGATATCCACGTACTCTTGATTCGTATGGAGTATTGGCTTTTATTGTTATCAACTTCGACTTGACCTTATTGTCTGTCAATTCGAATGAAAACTCCTTGTCGTTCATATCAAATGGTTGCCCATGAATGCTCTCATATCTCGCCATCAATCCCTTTAATACTCCTTCAGCGAACATAGGATTGTCAGGAGATAGATATTGAGTCTTGTTGTCTTCATGAAGCTTAACACAAATAGGAGACAGAGCTACGAAAGTCATTTCTTCAGATAATTGTGGCATAGGCATAGCCTCTACTCCAATAACATCAAAAGCAACTTGATATTTCTTATTGCCAATGCTAAAGCTTTGATGAGCAAATATACCTTGAATGAATTCAAGAGTACTTTTCTCCGGTATAAAACTAATGTACCATACTGCTCTTTCACCTATGATTTTCAAACACCCTGTTTCAGGCAAAGGTTTTACTTTCTCAAAGATGAAGGGTGAATAACAAAATAGCTTAAACCTCTTTCTTTCATGTAAGAGATAGCCATTTTCATGAAGCCATGATGAATATTGCGTATCAGCTTGCGCCAATATGCGATAAATGACTGCCGACTGCTCGTACTGATAATTAAAGGGCAGCAAGTCACCAAATTTCCTATTTATTTTTAATGTGATTTTAAACTTCATCTTTTTTGTATTTTATTATTGTTTCCACTCTTTTTTCTCTACCTATCGTTTCTGGATAAGCGTAATGTCCTAAGCCCGATTCCCATGGATTATCTTCCAGATACTCTGCATACCACCATCGTTTGTATTCTGTTTCTATGATGCCGAAGTCACGGGCACTGAGAATCAATGCACGAAGTGATAAACCATAGACATTTTTAAGATCTATCATTTCTTCCAAGGATATATTCGTCCTTTTGGTTCCTCCCATCTCTTCTATATATGTCTTCTTGGGGAGAATAAAGTAACCTGCAAACAAATCACAACGCTTCTCCAAAGATAATGAAGGATTGTCGGGAAATGAAAAGAGCAAATGAGCCAACTCATGCATGGCTGTATAACGAAGCTTTTCTACTGTAGTCTTGCTGGGTCTCATATCAAGTACGATTAGAGGGTATCTGTGATTTGCCCTGGTGCTTAATCCATAAACGGATTCTGGCAATTCTGCTGACATCACTTTGATACCTTTTCTTTCTAATAACCGAAGAACACTGGCTATAGGACCGTCACCACAACACCATTTCTCTCTTAAAAGGTCGGCTGCCTGTATGGCATCCTCCAAAGTTGAGATTTTCGTCCCTAAAACGGGATTCTTAAAGGTGGAACTGAAACCTGCTTCATGCTCCTTCTCTAAATACTGTTCTGCCCAAAAAGAAAGTTTGGCTTCCAATGCCAACAGTTCTTTTTCTGAAATTTTACCATTGGCATTTGTTCGTAGCGTAGGCATATCTATGTCTATATTGGTTCCCCAAAAATATTTTTCACTGATGCGCAGGGCATTAGCCAAGGCCAACAATGCTGGTCTCTTTGGGCGCATGATGCCTCTTTCATACCGAGATATACTCTGCTTGGTGATGGCTCCGCCTGTTCGCTCTACCAGCTTATCCATGCTTAGTCCCATCATCATTCTTGCTTCATGTAATCGAATTGGAAATTGGTCTTTTGTCATTATGATTCTTTTTTTTTTTGATGACAAATATACAAATTATTTCTCAAAGTGTAACTTTTTGATAACGTTATTTAACTAAAAATATATAGATATGTAACTACTCAGTCTTCAAAAAATAGGGTACACGTATTCAAAGGAGGGCTAA
>USJD01000128.1 GCA_900554835.1 uncultured Prevotella sp.
AAGGTTGGCGGGGCATCAGAGCCCTCGCCATATTTTTTATGCGGGATGGGACCGCCTTGCTGAGGAATGGGACCGCAGGGACACGAAAGGCTGATTGCAATTGGTTGGGCGGGATGGGACCGCAGGGGTGAAGAGTTGCTGAAATATTTTTGGGCGGGATGGGACTACCATAGAGCGAATGGCGACAACAAAGCTTCTGACAAGGGAGATTATTCTTCTACTACCTCAAAGTCCTCTTTATGCACACCACGGATAGCAACTGCATATCCACCGAAGTCGAAGACGAGTTGACGGTCACGATCTATGCGGACGATATAGCCTTCGCATCCTACAAAAATGCCTGTGAGTACACGTAACTTTACATGGTCTTTGGCAAACTTTTCAAATGGGTCTCTCAGAAACGTTACTCTTTCAGGATTATCCTTCAAAACTGTCATGAAAGGTTGCATCACCTTGTCTTTGATGGATGCAGGCACGCCCTTGCACCGGTCATTCACCAAATGGTATTGCGGATAACGATTCTTTAGAAATTCCTGGAGGACTTTTGTTTTGCCCTGCAAGAATACGAGTCCACTGATGGTTGGCTTTAATTCTTTCTTTACTCCTCCCTTCTCGTTCTTTGGTCTATACCTAAAAGAACGGTGAATGAAACAAGGAATGATAGAATTGGGATTTTTGTCGTTATAACTTTTCATCTCCTTCTCAAAAGCCTGGGCAGTCTTGTTGTGGATAAACAAGTAACCCCAAGGCATTCCTTCTATACCTGGATCCGATTTACCATCAGCCCCAGTAACGTGGATGCCCTTTGGTAAGCGTTTGCTTACGTCGGCTATAGAAGGCGAATTCAAGCAATCCTGCGTCATTTTTTTATATTGTGCATTGTCTCAATCATAAAACTATGAGTATTTGGCATATAGCCTCTACATCTATATCTTTATTTTACATTCGTCACATTTTCTTTTATAGAAAAGGGCAAACTTCTTGCAAAAATACAAAAATAAGTTGGATTACGTGTAAGATTTTATCATTTTCTGTATGTCACTCCAAAAATTTCACACATCATCCCTTCTTCCATAGGGCTTCCATGACTTTTATAATAAATAACTGTTTCATCATTGAAAATATTCATCCAAAAAGAAGGAGTTATCGGATTTTATTTGTATTTTTGCCATGAGATTCAGAGTTTCAAATGTTTTAGCAACACAAAAAATGAATTCTTATGAGAAAAAAATTACTACATTGGACACTTGCAATCATCGCTGCTGTCCAGCCAGCTATTCCATCACTGGCGCAAATTCCTGATGGTTATTACAACTCGCTCAAAGGTAAGAAGGGAGCGGAACTGAAAACGGCCATATACAATATCATCAAAGACGCTAAGGTTCTTAGCTATGGTAGTGGCAAGGGGCATACCTGGTGGGGATTCTGGGATACTGACCGGGATGAACGTGGCTATTTCATCGACCGCTACTCTGCTGTGAATGAATGGGAGAAATCTACTTTACAAGGTGCTGTGGGGGCAGGAATGAATATCGAACATTCCTTCCCGAAGAGCTGGTGGGGTGGTGCCACTTGCCAAGCTTATAAAGACCTCTACAACCTCATGCCTTGTAAAAGCAGAATTAATTCCACAAAAAGCAATTATCCGATGGGACCCGTTGTGAGTGGAGATAAAGGTAATGGCTGGACAAAGGTTGGAAAAGGCAATGATGGAAAGTGGTATTGGGAACCTCACGACTCTTGGAAAGGCGACTTTGCCCGTGGTTATATGTATATGGCAACCACCTACCAGAACTACAACTGGAGTGGCACACAAGCTCATCAGATTCTCCAGCAAGGTGCCTACCCTACCCTCCAACCATGGGCTTACAAGCTGTTTATCCAATGGGCTAAGGGCGACAAGCCTGATGCGCTCGAGATTAAACGCAACGAGGATGTCTATAAGATACAGGGCAATAGAAACCCATACGTGGATTTTCCTAACTTGATGGAATATGTATGGGGTGACAGTATCAACAATGCCTTCAATCCGGAAACAACCCTGAAATCCACCGACTATAAGGGTGGTGAAGGTGGAAGCGGCGGAGGAGGCAGTGAAGGTGGAGGTACCATCACTCCTTCTCCTGACGAGCCAGAAAACATCTACTGTGCCGACTTTACTAAGGAAAAAGGTGGCTGCACTGAAAAGATTGTTAAGAACGAAAGCAGTTACGCCAACATCTGGAAACAAGACAATAAATATGGCTGGAAAGGAACTTCGTATTCTAATGATAAGAATCATGTAGCAGACGCTTATCTTTACTTGCCGGAAATCGATCTGACGGATTACAGACATGCCACCCTGACCATCAATCAGGCCATCAATCATGCCAAGGGGCTGGCACTGAAATATCTCTCTGTAGAGGCAACGGTGAAAGATTCTGAAACTGGCGAGGATATCGTCAGCAAATTACCTGACTTAGCTGTACCAAGCAAGGATAGTTGGACTTTCGCTGACTATGACCTGGATCTGTCTCAATACTGTGGCGGCAAGGTAAAACTCGCTTTCCACTATACAAGCGATAACGAGATTGGTCCATACTGGGAAATCAAGAAACTGAATATCACTGGCACCAAGGTTCCTACTGGCATCAGTACACCTGTCATCACTACCGACAACCACGGGGAAATTGATTTCAGTCTGCCATACCAGATTTTCACCATCGACGGAAGACAGATGACATCCACCTCCGGAATGAAGGGTGTCGTGATCATCAAACAGGGAAATGCTACTCGCAAGTTGATTAGATACTAACTGAAATATCAATTTCTGATATTAAAAACTAAAGATAAAGCGTACTGAATGTGTAGCCAAAAGCGTGCATTTAGTACGCTTTTCCGTTAAAAGTTGCAAAATCAAAGAAAATACTTTCCTATAAACTTGCAAGTTTGGAAAAATTACAATATCTTTGTAAAGCAGTTAGGAATAAGATTATTAACTATTTAATACAAATACATTATGAAAGAATTAAAAGGAACAAAAACAGAGAAGAACTTACAGGAAGCATTCGCAGGTGAGTCACAGGCTCGTAACAAATATACATACTTTGCTTCCAAGGCAAAAAAAGATGGTTATGTTCAGATTGCTAACATCTTTGAGGAGACAGCAGCTAACGAGAAAGAGCATGCCAAGTTGTGGTTCAAGTATTTGGAGGGCGGTGCTATCCAGGATACAGAGAAGAACCTGGAAGCTGCTGCCAATGGTGAGCATGATGAGTGGACAGAAATGTATCCACGCATGGCTAAAGAGGCTCGCGAGGAAGGTTTCGAGGAGATTGCAGCCAAGTTTGAGATGGTTGCTGAGATCGAGAAGCATCATGAGGAGCGTTATCGCAAGCTCTTGAAGAACGTACAGGACAAGCTCGTTTTCTCTCGTGATGGCGATTGCATCTGGCAGTGCTCCAACTGCGGTCATATCGTAGTAGGCAAGCAGGCTCCTGAGGTTTGCCCAGTTTGCAACCACCCTCAGAGCTACTTCCAGATTGAAGCACAGAATTATTAATCTTCTTTAGCTCTATAAAAGATCCCACAGATTTCACGGATTACACAGTTTTTTATCTCATAAAGATTTGTGTAAATTTGTGAAATCTGTGGGATTTTATTTGCAAGAGATTTTTTCTAACATCAGTTCTATCAGTCTTGGAATACCATAGTCTTCTATTTCCTCCTCCTTGATCCAAATATAATCGTCGGGAAGCTGGGGACGTGCTTCGGTTTCCAACAGGTAAAAGTCTGCCAAAAGGATGCGATGGGTCAAGACATGCTTCACATCCTGAGCCAGGAGTTGCAGACCATCTGCGTTTGACAAGTGAAGGCTTGCTGCAAGTTCAGACTTGAAAGGAGAAAACTTTGTGGGAGAAGGCGAAGTCTTTGCGGAAGACGGAGATGCCTGTGCGGAAGAAGTCGAGGCACAGGCTTCAGCGATATCCGAAGCATTGAAAGGTTCCCATAATCCTTGCCAAATATCTCCCTCTCCCCTACGATGAATGGCAGTCTCACCCTTACACCTTATATATATATAAGAAAGATGGCGGGTCTTCACCTTCAAGGTCTTTTGCTTGACGGGCAGTTCTGCTACCTGGTTGGTTCGCATTGCCTCACAGGTTTCAGCAAGTGGGCAAAGCAGACATTTCGGAGACTGAGGGGTGCATTGAATTGCGCCAAAATCCATCATTGCCTGATTGTAAGCTGCAACCGGAGAGGAAGAAGAGAGAGTATCAGAAGCCGAAGACAAAGACGATTGAGAATCGGAAACCGAAGACAAAGACAAGAAGTCGGAAGACTTTGATGAAGGCAACAGAGACTGCGCCAAGGCAGCAAACTCCTTTTTGCCCTGTGTGGAATTGATAGGCGTATCAATGCCAAAATACCGGGCAAGTACACGATAGACATTACCATCCACCACGGCTGCCGGAATATCGAAAGCAAAGGAACCGATGGCTGCAGCCGTATAATCTCCCACACCCTTCAGTTGTTTGATACCTTCGAGCGTATCAGGGAAATGACCGAGTGCCACAATCTGCTTGGCTGCCGTATGGAGATTCCGGGCACGGGAATAATATCCCAATCCCTGCCAAAGTTTCAGGACTTCATCCTCATGGGCTGCTGCCAAATCCTCCACAGTGGGATATTGAGCCATAAACCGCTCCCAATACTCCCACCCCTGGGCAATGCGGGTTTGCTGCAGGATAATCTCACTCAGCCAGATAGCATAAGGATCACGAGTCTCTCGCCAAGGCAACGCCCTGCCGTTTTCACGAAACCAAGAAATTATAGTATTAGCAAATTCCATCCCTGCCTTTTTACCTTTTTACTTTTTTACTTTTTTACCTTTTTACCTTTAAAACATTACTGTTCCGGATATTGCTCATAAATCTTCAGTTCGAACTCATTGGCAAGTGCATAGGCGTGCTCCATGATGTCGGCAAGAATATGCTCATAGTTGACCCAAACCTTATCCTTGATGAAGAAATAAAACTCTATCGGGAGTCCGCACTGCGTGGCTTCCAAATGGCGCACCATCAGTGTGAGTTCCGTATTGATTTCCGGACGCTGGCGCAGATATTTCTCCATAAACTTGCGATATAGTTGCAGATTGGTTGGGGCAAGGGCTGCCGGATTCTTCAGGTCTTCTATATCCTTGCCTTCCTGTCTGTCTTTCTCCAAAGCCTTCTGGAGAGATTCTTTCAGTTTGAAGGAATCTTCAGTTGCTAAGTGCTTGGAAATCAACTTCTGTTTCAGTAAATCATCCACCAGTCGGATGCTGCGAAAATCGAAGTAAACCAGGCGTTTCACCCGTCGTCCCCCACTATTCTGCATACCAATCCAGTTTTGGAAAGAACCATTCACCAAGGTGGTAGGAGAAATGGTGACGATGGTATTATCGAAGTTGCGCACCTTGACGGTAGTGAGCGACATTTCCTCCACGATACCGTTGGCATCCACCGACTTCACCGTAATCCAGTCGCCCTTATGGAGCATATCGTTACTCGTAAGACGGACACCAGAAGCCAAACCCGTAATCGTATCCTTGAAAACCAGCATGAGGACTGCAGAAGTGGCACCCAATCCAGCAAACAAGGTAAGCGGACTCTTGCCCAACAGGATGGCCACCACCACGACACCTGCCACAAAGAGCATGAGTACCCTGAGCACACCACAGAAAGTATGAAAATACTGTTGAGCAGAGGAACGGCGATCCTTGGCATCTTCCAGTCCTTTGAAAGATCCGATGAAAACCAGAACCGTTCTCACAGACATCACCACGATATAGATGCCCGTAGCCCTTTCGAGGATTTCCTTGAAAATCGGATATTCCAGATAGATAAGCGGCATGAGCGACCAGATGACGACAGCCGGCACAATATGGCAAGCCGAGTTGAGCACCTTCTTATTGAAGAGCACATCATCCCAGGAAATCTCCGTCTTCTCCGTGATTTTGGAGATGAGCGGCACGAGAATCTTACGGCAAAGGAAATCGCTTATAATTGCCAGCAGAATAGCGGTGACTGTAAGCAACAGATGGCGAAGAACCGGAACGGAATCGCCCGAAACACCAGCCCACACCATCATTTCATCCACTAATTTACGAATTTCTTCCATATATCTTATGTCTTTACGGTTGGCAAAGCAACTCACACACCTTGTCTGCAAAAGAGCGGGCATTATTGCTATGCATAATACCATTATTGAGAATCGAGAAGCAGAGGTCGTGGCCATTTGCAGCCTTGCAGTAACCAGCAAGTCCGATGACACCCGTCACCGTGCCCGTTTTAGCCTTCACATTGCCATGAGCAAAACCGGAGCGCATTCTCCTCTTCAAAGTTCCATCTACACCGGCTATCGGCAAGGACTGTTTGAGATGCGGCAGGATGTTCTCGTCCTGGTAAGCATAGCGAAGAAGCTTGACCTCCAATTCGGCAGAAACATAGTTGTAGAGCGAAAGACCGGAGCCATCCGCAAACTTATATCGGGCTGGATCAAGACCAATCTTTCTAACCAACTGGCGCTGCACATTTCTGGCACTCTTGGCACTTGCCGGACGGTTGCCAGTAGAAGATGCAATCTGATAATACATGCTTTCGGCATAGAGATTATCACTGTCTTTCATCATCTTGTGCAAAATCTGGTCCATCGTATGGAAACGAGTACAGATGGTGAAAGCACTTGCCGGACAACGCTTCACGGAAGTTCCAGAACCCGCATAGAAGATACCTGCGTCCTTCAACTTAGCGAGAAAGCGCTCCATGAAAATATCCTTGCGTCCGAATACCAATGGAGAAAGCACGGGATTATCATCATCCCAGCACCAACCTTCGCCCAACAGGTCTTCGTCCTTCATCGAGCAGTCGGCATAGATGCTGCCATGAATACTATCCACGCCCATATCTTTGAGACTGGTGACAAAGGCGGTCATGTCATCATTATTGAAACGCGGGTCCATACCTCCGATGCAATACACATCGCCCTTGAGCACCCCATTATCAATCGTGCCCGTATATTTCAGGGTCGTCTTAAACTGGTAAGAACCACCCAACTTATCGAGCGCAGTAATCGCCGTCACGAGTTTCATGGTGCTGGCAGGGCGCATCAGTTGGCGCTCACGGAAGCGGTAGATGCAGGAGTCAGCCTCCAGGTCCCAAACCATGATGCCCACCTGAGAAGTTTCAAACATTTTGCTTTTGAGGAGTTTGTCAAGTCCCACCTTCACGGTTTCCGTCCAAGGCAATCGCAAAGTATCAGCAGCAATTGTCTCCACCATCGCAGAGTCAGCCACAACTGAATCTTCATTGTCCTCCACTACCTCCTCATCATTCACAACTTGAGCCTGCATGGTAGGGAGACAGAGCGTCATCACCATCAGAAGGCTCATCACATATTTTATCATCTTATTCATTTTCTGTCTTATCTTGATTTTCTTCCTGTCTTTTTTCGATTTCCCGGATAAAACTTTCCTCATTATCAGGCTGCAGGCTGACCAGTTTGTTAGTTCCCACCTGAATGACGAGAGCATGGTCGAGTCCCCAACATGTCTTCATGGGTTCCACGCTGATAATATCGCACACCGGAATGTTCTGGTTTCGGGAGAATCGCCCCTCATTGATGACGATGAAATCCATTTCCTCATCCCGGTCGATAGGTCGCACCCTTCGGAAAGTATAAGTTGTATTCAGAATGCGTTCGATCATGCCCACAATGACGATGGCGAGCAGGATGCCGATGATAGCCACCTTCACCCAGAAGAAATAACCGGTGAGGAGCGCAAATATCGCCACGCCGCATTTGGCAGGAACCGAAAAACGCTTATGAAAAGTTCTATCTGTCATACCTTATTATATATATGTTAAGTCACCCTGGAGCCACGATTTAGCACCTCACAAGGGTTTAGATTTACAAAAAACACTGCAAAATTACAAAAAATCCGTCTCTTATTACTCATTTTAAAGATAAATTATTACTTTTGCAACGAATTAAGGTTTCAACCCTTACAATCTTAAGGGAAGTGCAGGGTAAAATCCTCGCAAAATGAAATAAAAATGAAGACTCTTTTCCATAGGAAAAAGAGATAAACTGATAAAATAAACTCAAATGGTTTATAAGTATGATTTTCTGATTATCGGTGCAGGAGTTGCCGGTATGAGTTACGCCCTGAAAGTAGCCAGAGCGAAAAAAGGTAAAGTGTGCATGATCTGCAAAACCTCTCTCGACGAGGCCAACACTTCATTTGCACAAGGTGGTGTCGCATCAGTTACCAACCTGGAAGTGGATAACTTCGACAAGCACATCCAGGATACAATGATTGCTGGTGACTACATCAGCGACTACAATGCAGTAAAACAGGTTGTTACCAAGGCACCAGAGCAGATCAAGGAACTGGTGAAATGGGGAGTCAACTTCGACAAGCAGCAGGACGGCAAGTTCGACCTTCACCGTGAGGGCGGACACAGCGAGTTCCGCATCCTCCACCACGCCGACGATACGGGTGCTGAAATCCAGAGAGGACTGATGGAAGCTGTACGCAACAACCCTGACATCGACATCAAGGAAAATCACTTTGCTGTGGAGATTATCACCCAGCACCACTTAGGCGCACGCGTCACTCGCCGCACTCCTTACATCAACTGTTATGGAGCCTACGTCCTCAATCCTGATACTCAGAAAGTAGATACTTATCTCAGTAAGGTGACTGTGATGTGTACCGGTGGTTGCGGTGCGGTCTATCAGACCACTACCAACCCAATTATTGCCACAGGCGATGGCGAGGCGATGGTCTATCGTGCCAAGGGAACTGTAGCCGACATGGAGTTTGTACAGTTCCACCCTACTGCCCTCTTTCATCCGGGAGAAACTCATCCTGCATTCCTCATCACAGAGGCCATGCGTGGCTACGGCGGTATTCTCCGTTTGCCTAACGGCGAGAGTTTCATGGAGAAATATGATGAGCGCCTGAGCCTTGCCCCTCGTGACATCGTGGCTCGTGCCATCGATAAGGAGATGAAGATTCACGGCCTTGACCATGTTTGTCTCGACGTGACCCATAAGAATCCGGAAGAGACCAAGCATCACTTCCCTAACATCTATGCGAAGTGTCTGAGCATCGGCATTGATATTACGAAGGATTATATTCCTGTTCGTCCTGCAGCCCACTACATGTGTGGCGGTATCAAGGTAGATCTGAACGGCTGTTCCAGCATCAACCGCCTCTATGCTTTAGGCGAATGCTCCTGCACAGGTCTTCATGGCGGCAACCGTCTGGCGAGCAACTCCCTCATCGAGGCCGTCGTTTATGCAGATACAGCAGCCAAGCACAGTATTGAGCATGTGGATGAATACGACTTCAACGACAAGGTGCCTGCATGGAATGATGAGGGTACCATGACCAATGAAGAGAAGGTGCTCATCACCCAGAGCATCAAGGAAGTGGGCGAATGCATGAGCAACTATGTGGGAATCGTGAGAAGTGACCTGCGCCTGAAACGTGCCTGGGATCGTCTCGACCTGCTCTATGAAGAGACAGAAAACCTCTTCAAGCGTGTGAAGGTAAGCAAGGATCTCTGCGAGTTGCGCAACATGATCAATGTAGGTTATCTCATCACCCGTATGGCCATCGAGCGCAAGGAAAGTCGCGGTCTTCACTATACCATCGACTATCCTGTTCATGCCTACGACAAGAAATAAAGATTTGATAATCAGCAAAACTTTTAAATATTTGTGCTCCCGGCATGGGAGCTATTCAACCACGAAAGGGCTGGAGCTTCATCGCTACCAGCCCTTTCGTTTTTTCATCGTTTTTATTCATCGGAGTTTTTGGGGCTCACCCGATAAATCAGGGGGAAAATTCTTTAATTCTATATAAAATTTGTACCTTTGCACCATGAATAATCAAGGACTATTAGCATTGGCACAGTTGATTCTGCCATCAGAGATACTTTCAA
>USJD01000129.1 GCA_900554835.1 uncultured Prevotella sp.
GAAAAGAAAGGATAAGCCGATATGAGTAATGTTAAGATTTTGATGAACGGACTCATCAAGGAGAATCCAACCTTCGTGTTGCTTCTCGGTATGTGTCCTACTTTGGCTACAACAACCAGCGCCATCAATGGTCTCTCTATGGGATTGGCTACTATGGCAGTGCTGATTTGTACCAACTTTGTAATTTCTTGTATCAAGAAGATTACTCCGGATATGGTACGTATCCCTGTGTTTATCGTAGTGATTGCAGCTTTCGTTACAATCCTTCAGATGGTAATGAGTGCTTATGCTCCAGATAGTATTAATCAGGCTTTGGGTATCTATATTCCGCTGATTGTAGTAAACTGTATCATTTTGGGCCGTGCAGAGAGTTTTGCAGCAAAGAACTCTCCTCTGTCCAGCTTGGTAGATGGAGTAGGTTGTGGTTTGGGTTTCACCCTCGCCTTGACCCTTCTCGGTTGTGCCCGTGAGATTTTAGGAGCAGGCAGTATCTTTGGCATCGCCTTGTTGCCTGAGACCACCAACATTCTGGTATTCATCCTGCCTCCTGGTGCATTCCTTACATTGGGATACATTATAGCAATATTTAATAAGGTTAAGAAATAGAAATTATGGAATATTTATTGATATTTATCTCTGCGATATTCGTTAACAATATCGTCTTATCGCAGTTCCTCGGTATCTGTCCTTTCTTGGGTGTATCGAAGAAGATTGATACTGCCATCGGTATGGGTGGTGCCATCGCCTTTGTCTTGACCTTGGCAACCATTATTACCTGGTGTGTTCAGAAATATGTGCTTGATCCTTTTGGTTTGCAATATCTCCAGACCTTGGCTTTTATCCTTGTGATTGCAGCTTTGGTACAGATGGTTGAGATTATTCTTAAGAAAGTTTCCCCTGCACTTTATCAGGCTCTTGGAATTTTCCTTCCATTGATTACTACCAACTGTGCAGTGCTTGGTGTAGCCATCTTGGTTATCCAGAAAGATTTCAATCTTTTGGAGAGTGTTGTTTATGCATTCTCTACAGCTTTGGGTTTTGCTCTGGCTCTGATTGTCTTTGCTGGTATCCGTGAGCAGCAGGCTTTGGTTCGTATTCCTAAGGGCATGCAGGGAATGGCCATTGTGCTTATCACCGCATCATTGCTCAGTTTGGCCTTTATGGGATTCTCTGGTGTAGATGGTGGTCTGAAGGCTTTATTTGGTTTGGAATAGTATTCTGAATGATTTCAATAAGAAACGCTTTTTAGATGTTCATACAAACCTATGGATATATTTTTCGAATATTAGGAGTATTTAGATTTTTGATTTAAATACGATTGTTATAATTGGTATAGTTTGAAGGAGAATATTTGGATATTTCAAATGTTCTCCTTTTTTTTGAGAAAGAGATTCCTCATCAGTATGGTTTTGAATATTCTTTCTATTTCAGATTCCTTACTTATTCGCAATTATTTTATCCCTTAATAGGTATATTTATATTCGTCCCTTTAATAGATATATTTATATTCATCCTTTTTATATAGACTTATATTATGGGGATTTATTTTGCTGCATAGAATTTAATTTCCAGGCAGAAGGATAAATATATAAGTAGGGGGTTATTTATAACTTTTTGTTATACAAATAAATTCCTATTAATCATAATGTTGCTTACAACTTAATAGTGGAATATTGTAGGAGAGAGATTTGTTTATGTTTTTCCTTTGTTTTTTCGAATTCTTTTGTATTTCTTCCTTCATATTTCGATTCTTTTTAAATCTATAATTTGTAGTTTTCTTATTGAATTTTCTTACTTATTTTCTTTGGTGTTTCTTAGAAATTGTGTATTTTTGCAATGGATTATATGAACAATCAACATTAATTTGAAGAATATGATGAATATTGTAATTTTAGATGGTTATGCTTCTAATCCCGGCGACTTGAATTGGGATCTTTTGGAGCAATTGGGAAATGTTACGGTTTATCCTCGTACAACAGACGAAGAAAAAATCGAGCGTGCTAAAGATGCTGATATTATATTAATAAATAAGGTGCAGATAGATTCTGAAACTTTGGATCAGCTTCCAAAACTGAAATATATTGGAATTCAGGCTACTGGCTATAATGTGGTTGATATTGAGGCTGCCAAGCGTCATGGTGTAGTCGTAACCAATATTCCTGCATATAGTACAGACAGCGTTGCACAGATGACATTTGCGCTTATTTTGGCAATAACAAACAGAGTTGAACATTATACGATTGAAAATCGCAATGAGCGCTGGGCTTACAATAAGGATTTCTGTTATTGGGATACACCGCTTATGGAATTGTCCGGTAAATGCCTGGGAATTATGGGACTTGGCAATATCGGTATGAAAGTGGCTACTATAGCCCGTGATTTCGGAATGGACGTTTATGCCTGCACAAGCAAGAATGCCTGTGATTTGCCTGATTGGATAACCAAAGTGAGCAAGGACGGACTTCTGGCTGTATCTGATATCTTGTCACTGCATTGTCCGTTGACTGCTGATACTTACCATTTCATCAATACAGATAGTCTGAAAAAGATGAAGCCTTCCTGTATTCTGATTAATACGGGACGCGGTCCGCTGGTTGATGAAGAAGCTGTGGCTTCTGCTTTGCATCATGGCAAGCTTGGAGCTTATGGCGCAGATGTGATGACACAGGAACCGCCAGCTAAGGAGAATCCACTCTTCAAAGAGCCGAATGCCTTTATTACTCCTCATATCGCCTGGGCCACTTTAGAGGCAAGAACTCGATTGAATAAGCAAGTGGCTGCTAATGTTAAAGCCTTTATTGAGGGGCATCCTATCAATGTGGTGAACCCATAATTTGTGAAAGTTTACCTATTATAATATGGATAAAAAATCATGCTGATTTATAAATTATGATAAATAGACGAAATCGTTATTGTCTAAAGAAAACTGTAATCATGACTAAAATGACAGAATCTTTTGGATATTTCAAAATTCAATCTGGACAAGTGTAATGATGATATTTTTAGGTTAATTTGATAAAAGAAAAGACTTCAATAAAAACAAAATGATGTTTCTATTGAAGTCTTTTCTTTATTCTTTCATCCTACGATTATATTATGATTTTATAATCGTAGGATTTATAGATTTTAATTAGTTCTGGCTATCAGCCTCAGCCTGCTTAGTCTTAGGATCATTAGGACCATAGAGTCCGTAATAAGCCTGGTAGCGGTTGTACCCCCAGTTGTACTGCTTCTTCTCTGGATCGAGCTCCTTAGCCTTGTCGAGGTACTTGATAGACTCCTGATAAACTACCTTACGTCCGTTAGGATCCTGAAGATTAGAAGCCTTAACGTTCAAGCATGCACCGAGATAAACCATGATAGTACCATTTTCTGGCTGAATCTCCAATGCTTTCTTCAGATACTTGATAGCATTGTCTGCATCATTCTTCTGGATATACATCATACCCTTGTTGGCAAGAGCTACGAAGTTGTTAGGGTTCTTTGCGATAGCATTGTCCAAAAGATCAGTCTGCTCCTTCTCCATCTTTAATGAAGAATACATAGAGTTCAAACCATCGAGTATAACCTCATTGGTCTCGTCCTGCGCAAAGATATCCTTAAGCTTGTTAACATAAGCAAGAGAATCCTCGTGAGTCTTCAAACCATCCTTCATCACATAGAGTTTGAGGTTGAGGGCATCCTTTGCCTCCTTCTCGCTCTTCATGGCGATGTCGCAATACTTCTCGCAACGGGCAGGATCCTTAGCCTGGTATGCATAACGGGCTGCAAAGAGAGCAACCTGACCAATATACTCCTTCTCGCTATCCTTCTGCTTCTGGTCAACAGAAGCGAAGAGAGGCTCATTGTCTGTATCAAGGAATGCACCCCAATACTTCAATACGTCAGCCTCCTTGTTGTTCTGAGCTGCAGTCTGACCAGCATTAACGAGCTGAACACGAGCACTCCATACACGATTAGCGTTGTTGTTAAACTTAGGAGCAATCTTACCCTTAGCGTTAGGAAGCTGATCGTACTTGTAGCACTCAATAGCATTGATCAATGCATTGTAAGCGCCCTCAGACATAGCTGCCTCGTCAACTGGATCGTTCTTCTTTGTGATCTGGTTCATCTGGATGATAGACTGCTGGTCGTTAAACTGCTTCATAGAGAGTTCTACGAGGTAGTTGTAGGCTTTAGCTTTTTCAGCATCATTAGCCATAGAACCGAGGTTTTGCTCTACCAAAGCCTTAGCATCAGCATAAGTCTTTGCTTTGAGTACTGCTTTGAGTGCATCGCTGTCTCCAGCGAAAGCTGATGTGGCACCTAGTACCATCATAGCTGCAATCATTAACTTTTTCATTTTTCTTAATGAGTTTAAAAGTTGTTATTATTTATTCTTTACACGTCTTTTCGTTTATTCGAAATCCACGTTTCCGGTGTCTGCATTCTCAGACTCTGTAGCTTCGTTATCGAGATGAGCCTCAGCCTCGGCTGCTTCTTCTGCAGTCATTGCACCTACGTTGTCATTCTCGATTTCCTCGCTCTTCTTTGCCCAAGCAGAACGACTCTCCTCCTCTACTGATGCTTCGAGTTCAGAACTCATCACCTTGCATACGCTGGCGATGACGTCATTCTTTTTAGTCAGATTGATGAGGCGGACACCTTGAGTAGCACGACCCATTACACGGCAGTCTGCCACAGCAAGTCGGATTACGATACCGCTCTGGTTGATAATCATCAGATCGTTATCGTCTGTTACGTTCTTGATAGCTACCAGTCTGCCTGTCTTTTCTGTGATATTGAGCGTCTTCACACCCTTACCGCCACGGTTGGTTACGCGATAGTCGATAACATCGGAACGTTTGCCGTAGCCCTGCTCACTCACTACCATCACGGTCTCATGCTCTGGATCGTTGACTACAATCATACCAATCAAAGCATCGTCACCCTCATCGAGGCGCATACCGCGAACACCTGTAGAAGTACGTCCCATGGTACGAATCTGGTTTTCATCGAAACGAACTGCACGGCCATTACGGTTGGCAAGAATCAGCTCGTTGTGACCATTGGTCAAACGAACATCTACAACCTCGTCTCCCTCTACGATATTGATAGCGATCACACCGTTGGCACGAGGACGAGAGTATGCTTCCAGACAAGTCTTCTTGACTGTACCATTCTTGGTAGCAAATACCACATAATGGTTGTTGATGAACTCTGCATCATTCAAACCTCTTAAGCGGAGGAATGCGTTCACCTGGTCATCGCTCTCAATATTGAGCAGGTTCTGGATGGCGCGTCCCTTAGAATTGCGGTCACCCTCTGGAATCTCATAACACTTGAGCCAGTAGCAGCGTCCCTTCTTGGTGAAGAACAACATGGTCTGGTGCATGGTAGCAGGATAGATGAACTCAGTAAAGTCCTTATCACGTGTGCGGGCACCCTTGGCACCTACTCCACCTCTTGCCTGTTCACGGAACTCAGATAATGGCGTGCGCTTGATGTAACCGAGATGACTGACTGTGATTACCACAGGGTCATTTGGATAGAAATCTTCTGGGTTGAACTCATGGTCGTCTGGCTTGATCATGGTACGGCGTGCATCGCCATACTTGTCCTTTACCTCGTTGAGTTCGTCCTTCATTACCTTCTTGCAAAGCTCAGGATCATTCAAAATCTGATTCAAATAATCGATGGTCTTCATCAATTCGTTGAATTCATTATGCAACTGCTCCAGACGGAGTCCTGTCAACTGAGACAGGCGCATATCAACAATAGCCTTACTCTGAATCTCGTCCAGTTCGAAGCGCTTCTCCAGATTACGTTGTGCATCAGAAGGAGTCTTGCTTGCTCGGATGATATGAACTACTTCGTCGATATTGTCGCATGCGATGATAAGGCCTTCCAGAATGTGAGCACGCTCCTGTGCTTTCTTCAGTTCGTACTGTGTGCGGCGGATAGTCACGTCATGACGGTGCTCCACAAAGTACTTGACACATTCCTTGAGAGTAAGCAGACGAGGACGTCCCTTGACGAGGGCAATACAGTTGACAGAGAATGAACTCTGGAGGGCTGTCAGTTTGAACAACTTGTTCAAGAGAACGTTGGCATTAGCATCGCGCTTTACATCTACAACGATACGCATACCCTGGCGTCCTGATTCATCATTTACATTGGCGATGCCATCTACCCTACCTTCCTTGGCAAGATCGGCAATAGCCATGACAAGTTGCTCCTTGTTTACTCCGTATGGAATTTCTGTGATGACGATTTTGTCATGAGCATCTCCGCTTTCGATTTCAGCTGTAGCTCTCACAACAATTCGTCCACGTCCAGTTTCGTATGCATCCTTTACTCCCTGGATGCCATAGATAGTAGCACCTGTAGGGAAATCTGGAGCAGGAATGTATTTCATGAGTCCTTCTGTGTCGATGTCAGGATTGTCTATGTAGGCACAGCATCCGTCTATTACCTCGCTCAGGTTATGGGTTGGCATATTTGTCGCCATACCTACTGCAATACCATTACCACCATTAACCAGAAGGTTAGGAATCTTTGTAGGCATCACTGATGGCTCCTGAAGGGTGTCATCGAAGTTGTTCATCATATCTACGGTTTCCTTGTCCAGGTCATCCATAATGTGTTCACCCATCTTAGAGAGGCGGCACTCTGTATAACGCATGGCAGCAGGTGAGTCGCCGTCAACAGAACCGAAGTTACCCTGTCCGTCTATCAAGGTGTATCGCATATTCCATTCCTGTCCCATACGAACAAGGGCACCATATACAGAAGAGTCTCCGTGTGGGTGATACTTACCGAGTACCTCACCTACTACACGCGCACATTTCTTATATGGTTTGTCACTGGTGTTTCCAATACCCAACATACCGTAGAG
This sequence comes from uncultured Prevotella sp., assembly GCA_900554835.1. Taxonomy (GTDB): domain Bacteria; phylum Bacteroidota; class Bacteroidia; order Bacteroidales; family Bacteroidaceae; genus Prevotella. The sequence goes on from USJD01000129.1 coordinate 6,878, forward strand.
AATACGACGATGTACAGGTTTGAAACCATCGCGTACATCAGGAAGCGCACGAGCCACAATCACCGACATAGAATAGTCGATATAGGATGACTTCATTTCTTCCTCGATGTTAATCTTCATGATTCTATCATGATCAAGAGTCTGATTTTCGTCCATTTTTTATATTGATTATTTGAATTATTATCTTATACTTCTATTGTGGAGCTTAGAACTTCATTTGGAATTTCTGATTCCGACCCATCTACTTTTGGTGGAAAATTGTCGAGAAGGGCATTTCTTTGCGTTTTAAGCGATTTTGTTCCCTCTAAACTAACGACAAAGATACAAACTTTTTTTCTAAGAGAAGACATTGTGACGTAAAAATAATAAGAATTTAGCGTTTTTTGTGTTTTAAGTTGCTTGTTAACTGCAAATATTCCTTGTTTTGTTCATTAGCCGTATTGTTTTACCTTCTTCTCTTTTTCTCTTTAGACATGTTTGTTGAACTCATATTCTAAGTTTTATGGTGAGATAATCAGTAGTGTGCTATTGTCAGTTATACTCTGTGGTCAATTTTGTATCCCCGTCATGGACTTATACTCTCCTTTCTGTATTCTCTTTCCTCTTCTTTTGGCATAACTTTTGTGATATGGTAATTTAAAAATATGAACATATAAAAATGAATCATTGAAATTTAAATATTGAACAAATATGGAATGTCAAAAAAACATAAAACGCATTACTGTTCTTGATGGTTTTTCTTTTCCAGAAGATGATGACTTCTCGCTGAATGATAGTGAACCTAAAAAGGATTCTGCCGAATCTGCTTTTAAAACTACCAGCAGTACGGCAAAAGGGCAGTTGCACAATAATAATAAGACTCCATTCTTAGATAATTATGGTACAGATTTGACCAAAGCTGCTAAAGATGGAAAATTGGACTCTGTAGTGGGAAGAGAGCATGAAATCCAAAGGGTTTTGGAAATCATCGGTCGTAGAAAGAAAAATAATCCCATACTCATCGGTGAACCAGGTGTAGGTAAAAGTGCTATTGTAGAAGGACTGGCGCAACTTATTGTAAAACAGCAGACTTCTCCAGCTTTGTTCAACAAAAGAATTGTTTCTGTTGATCTTACTGCCATGGTGGCTGGCACCAAGTATAGAGGACAATTTGAGGAACGTATCAAGGGGCTTATTACGGAATTAGAGAACAATCCGGACATCATCATTTTTATAGATGAAATACATACTCTTATAGGAGCTGGTGGCGGTGGTGGAGCTATGGATGCTGCCAATATCCTGAAGCCTGCTTTGGCTCGTGGTACAGTTCAGTGTATAGGCGCTACGACCTTTAAGGAATATACAAACAGTATCGAAAAAGACGGAGCTTTAGAGCGTAGATTCCAGAAGGTTATTGTAGAGCCTACTACGGCAGAACAGACTCTGACTATTCTTAGAAATATCAAGGATCGTTATGAGGAACATCATGGTGTGACATTCTGTGATGAGGCTCTTGAGGCATGTGTCAAACTGACAGAACGATATGTCACAGATCGCTTTTTCCCTGACAAGGCGATAGATGTCATTGATGAAGTTGGTTCCAAATTGAGATTGACAAATCTCAAAGTTCCAGACTATATTCTGGATCTTCAAAATGAAATCGAGGAAGTAACATCCAAGAAACTGGAGGCTGTTGGTAATCAGAATTTCGAACTGGCAGCCAGTTATCGTGATAAAGGCTTGTCTTTGGAAAAAAAGTTGGATTTGATGCGCAAGCAATGGCAAAGTGGAGATCGTACTGAGCGTATTCCTGTGAAGGAATCTGATGTGGCTGATGTTGTCAGTAAAATGACGGGTGTTCCTGTTCAGAGAATGGCTGAGGAAGAAGGTGCTCGTCTGAAAAATATGTCTGCAATCCTGAAGAAAAATGTGATTGCTCAAGATGATGCCATCGAAAAGATGGTTAAGGCTATTCAGCGTAACCGCATAGGATTGAGAGATCCTAACCACCCTATCGGTGCTTTCATGTTCTTAGGTCCTACTGGTGTGGGTAAAACTTATCTTGCCAAGAAACTTGCAGAGGAACTGTTCGGTTCTAAGGATGCGCTCATTCGTGTGGATATGAGTGAGTATTCTGAAAGTTTCAATACTTCCCGACTCTTGGGTGCGCCTCCGGGATATGTTGGTTATGATGAGGGTGGACAGCTTACTGAGAGAGTTCGTCGCAAGCCTTATTCTATAGTACTGCTTGATGAGATAGAAAAAGCCCACGACAAGGTATATAATATGCTTTTGCAGGTGCTTGATGAAGGTCGTTTGACTGATGGTAATGGGCGCCTGATAGATTTTCGCAATACCGTTATCATTATGACATCCAATGCAGGTACACGTCAACTGAAGGAATTCGGATCTGGTATCGGCTTTAATGCTGGTGGAGTCACAAAGTCTGTAATGGATGAGAAGGATAAGGAATACGCTCGAAGTATCATTCAGAAGAGTTTGAGTAAACAGTTCTCTCCTGAGTTTCTGAATCGTCTGGATGAGATTATCACTTTCAATCAGTTGGATATTGATGCGATTAAGCGTATTATTGATATTGAACTGCGAGGCCTCTTCGGAAGAGTTCACGATATGGGATATGAAATTCAGATTACGGATAAGGCCAAGGAATTTGTGGCCACTAAGGGGTATGATGTGCAGTTTGGCGCTCGTCCTCTGAAACGTGCTATTCAGACCTATATAGAAGATGGTGTCTGTGAACTTCTGTTGGGCGGTAAACTTAAGAAGGGTGATACTATCAGTATTGGTAAGAATCCAAATAAAGAGGAACTGACTTTTAAAATTACAGTAATAGAGTAAGTTCTTCCTCAGGTGGTAAATTTTCATGAGAAGAGCAAAAATCTGAGGTATTCCTGGATGACTGCCGTGTTAATATAAGTTAAGGGTAATGAATTATTTCATCAATTAGAAATATTTCATTACCTTTGCAATCGCTTTGAAATGAAAAGCCATGATGGCTCAGTTGGTAGAGCAACGCATTCGTAATGCGTGGGTCGCGGGTTCGAGTCCCGCTCGTGGCTCTTT
>USJD01000130.1 GCA_900554835.1 uncultured Prevotella sp.
TGGAGTGGTACACTTTTTAATTAGAAAGTGGTACACTTTTAAATTAGTATATACACTTACACCTTTATCCATTTTTGTATAATATTCGTCAAAAATCGCAATTTATACCCCCTTTTCTTGACTCAAAACCTATACTTTTGCCTTCAAAATTTAGCTTTTCACAACTAAAAATTGCTCTTTTTCTACTTTTTCGTTTAAAAAACACATCAATTTTGGTATTATATCAAAGCATTATAATTTTGTCGTAATCATCGGAAAAAAAGGAATGTTTCATAAGATGATTAATCTTTTAGAGAGTATTAGAATCAGTCAAGGAAAGAAGTTAAGTGCTTTAGTATTAGGTACTTATGAAAATCGATTTGGGAAGGAAGAAACACTAATTGGCAGTGACTGGTAATTGGGTAAAGCAACAATGATTAGGTATTTCTATTATGATCCGAAATTCCTATTTTGAGTGCGTTTTTCTGCTTATTTTAGAAGAATTTATAATAAAGAAAGGGTGTGTCCATGGACTTATGACACACCCTTTTATTTTATTTACGACAATTTTAATCTCAGCGAATTGAGCACTACGCTGACGCTGGAGAAGGCCATCAGGGCACTTGCCCACATCGGGGTTATCTGGAAATCGATGCCGAAGATGTGGAGTGCTCCGGCTGCCAACGGGATGCAGATGATGTTGTAGATGAACGCCCAGAACAGGTTCTGCCAAATCATGTGAACCGTCTTCTGGCTCAGTTTTACGGCTTCCGGCAGTGCCAGGAGGTCGTCGCTCATCAGCGTAATTTGCGCCACATCCATCGCCACATCCGTTCCCTTTCCTATCGCCATACTCACGTTGGCAAGGGCCAGCGCCTGGGTGTCGTTGATTCCGTCGCCCACCATCGCTACCTGCTTGCCTTCGTCCTGAAGTTTCTTTACCAAAGCCTGCTTGTCGCCAGGCAGCACCTTGCTCTGGTAATGCTTGATGCCGGCTTTCTCAGCCCAGTAATGAGCCGCTTCCTCCTTGTCGCCACTCATCATATAAACCTCTATTCCCTTTTCCTGCAACTGCTTCATCGCTTCCTGGGCATGAGGCTTGAGGGTCTCTCTTGTCTCCAGATCCAAATCCTCCTGTTTGGTGAAATCGATGTTCTGATTAGGAATGGTGAGGGTACCGGTCTTGTCGATGACGAGGGCGTTGATCTTGTGGAGATTCTCCAGCGCCGACGCATCCTTGATGAGAATCTGCTTCTGCGCTGCCTTGCCGATGCCCACCATCAGGGCGGTAGGAGTAGCTAAGCCCATGGCGCAAGGACAGGCGATGACCAATACGGCTACGGCAGAAAGGATGGCCTGCGGAAGGGCAGCGTTGCCGCCTATCAGCCACCATATTAAAAAGGTGATGAGGGCGATGGCTGCCACGGCTGGAACGAAAATCAGCGCCGCCTTATCCACGATGCGCTGCACGGGCGCCTTACTGCCCTGCGCTTCCTGAACCATGCGGATGATGTGAGCCAGGGCGGTGTTCTCGCCAATCTGCTTGGCTCTCATGCGGAGCTTTCCCTGACTCGGAATGGTGCCAGCCAGCACGTTGTCGCCTGCCTTTTTCATCGCCGGAGTCGGTTCGCCGCTAATCATCGCTTCATCTACATAGGCAGCATCGGGAGTCATGAAACTCTCTGCCTGGGTAACCACGCCATCCACCGGAATCTTCTCGCCGGCTCTTACCTCTATCATGTCGCCTATCTGAATGGTGGAAATCGGCACTTCCTCCATCTTGTAATCGTTGGTGCCTTCTATCTTCTCGTAAGTCACCAGTCGGGCGGTTTTCGGCTGCATTCCCATCAACTGTCGGATGCTGCTCGCCGTACTGTCTTTCGCCTTTTCTTCCAGGCATCTGCCGGTCAGCACGAAGGTGATAATCATCACAGAAGCATCGAAATAAGTGTGCCATTCTATGCCTCTCGCTCCCCAAATCATTTCTCCGAAGAAGGTGTTGAAGGTGCTGAAGAGGAAGGCGATGAGGGTGCTGAGCGCCACGAGTGAATCCATGTTTGCCGTATGATGCAGGAGCTGCTTCCAGGCAGAAACATAAAACTGCTTGCCGCAGTAGAGCAGGTTGGCGAGTGCCAGGAGCAGACAAATCTGGTTGGCGAAGGAACTGGTATGGGAAATCCATCCCATGGAGAAACTCATGGTCAGGATGGCGAAGAGCCAGGAAGCGAGGGTTCGGCGGCGCAGGAGGGTGAACTCACGGCGGTTGATTTCCTCCACGCTTCTGTCGCTTTCGATGACGAGGTCGTAGCCGGCGTTGCTGATTTCCCGTTTCATGTCTTCCAGAGAGATGATGTCGGGGTTATAATCTACCAGGGCAGTTCGGCTCGCCAGGGAAACCGAGGCGGAGTTGATGCCTTCGAGCGACTGCAGTTTCTTTTCTACATTGGCAGAGCATACGCTGCAAGCCATGCCTATTACAGGAATTGTTTTCTTCATTATTTTTCATTTTTAGTTTCAGAAATTCAAACAATGACAATGTTTGAAATTTTCTTTCAGCCTGCAAAATTACATATTAATATTCTAATCTACAAGATTTTTAGGATGAAATATAGAGAGGGTTTCATAAAATACCTATAATAGGGTAGGTGCTATTCGCCTGTTTTCTGTAGTTGTTTTTATGTTCTGATAAACACAAAAAAGGCAGATTCCAAAGCAATTTGGAACCTGCCCTCAATCATTTATGCGAAATTGTTATTTGACTTCAATATTCTTGGTAGCCTTAGTCTCCTCCTTTGGAGTAAGCTTTGGAATCTGAACCTCAAGAACACCATCAGCTACCTTAGCTGAAATCTTCTCACGGTCGGCATCCTCAGGGAGTGTGTAGGCCTGCTGGTAATTGCTGTAAGAGAACTCACGGCGCAGATAGTGCTCGTGCTTGTCTTCATTCTTGTGCTCCATCTTGTTCTCGATGGCGATGTTCAGATTACCATCATTGTCGATGTTTACACGAACCCACTCCTTCTTCAAGCCAGGAGCTGCAACCTCCATGATGTAATCTTTATCTGTCTCCTTGATATTAGTGGCAGGAGCTGTAGCATTCATACGTGGTGTTGCGTCAGTATCAAAGAATACATCATCAAAGATGTTACTCAACCAATCTGAATTATTATTTCTACGTGCTAACAACATAATTAAAACCTCCAATTTTATTTTACTCATCCTCTCGGTTTCTTGTGGCCCCGTCGGGATTTCTGTTTGTTATTTATTAATGTTCTTTATCTGTTACTTTTTGATTGCCTCCGCCTCGAAACTCCGTTGTTCTTTCGAACTCCTTCATCTTTTAGCTTCAGCTTTCACTCTCATACTGAGCAACTTGCGTGCCAGCGGCGGATGCGTGCCATTTTTGTCAGCAAAGTATAAATATTTTAAACTTTACTGACAAAATGGGAGGTGGGCTTTAAAAAATCCCCTAAAAGTTTGGAAGTTATGATAATTCTGTGTATTTTTGTAGTGTTTTAAAAGATAAATCGTATGACAACATTAGCAATAAATAAATTATGGAGTTTTTTGCAGTCTTTGTCTATGACTGCGAGCAATGAACGTTGGCTTGCTGAGCGTTTGTTGGAGTCTGCTGATGCAAAGGCTAAGCTACTTGAAGGAGAAAAAACTTCAAGCAAATGGGCTAATTATCCACTTTCTCCGGAAATCGTGGAAATGACTTTGAAAAATCGGAAGAACGTATCTGATGATATAGATGAAACATTGTTTTCAGCAATGGAGGAAAAGTACAGATGAAGGTTTTTTTAGATACTAATATCATTATTGATTTTTATGATAAGCGGGGTGAGTTTTATTATCCTGCTGCAATCATCTTTGATTTAGCGTATAAAGGCAAAATACAGTTATATGTGTCGGCAACCACTTTTGTCAATGCATTCTTCTTACTCAGAAAATCTTATCCTTCTCTTGAATTGTATAATTCTATGCGAGGGCTTGCATCAATATGCGAGATAACTGATGTGAATAAAGATGTGATAAAGAAATGTTTGGAAGAAGAGAGAAAGGATTTTGAGGATAGTGTCCAATACGAATCGGCTTTGCTTCATCAGGTGGATGTGATTATTACTAGAAACGTAAAAGATTTCAAGGGATTTGCTGATAATGTGCAGACTCCAAATGAATTCTTGGAAACAATTCTCAATAACTAACAGAAAAGCTCGCCAGGATTTTGATGGTCTGGCGCGCTTTTCTCGTTTTATTTCCCAAATCTGGAAGTATCTACTTCTTCATGCTGCTTGGCCTTGTAGCCGCCGAAACGATAGGTGAGGGAGAGGCCGATGATTCTGCCAAAGTACATTTTGTTGATGACGTGCTGACCTCGGTAGGTGTCGTGCAGATGGTTGTCGCCCGTCTCGAAGATGTCGTTGCAGTAGGCTTTCAGCTGGAGCTTGTCGTCTTTGAGAGGCTTCCAGGTGAGGGCTGCGTTGAGATAGCCTGAGGCTGGGATGTCGATGATTCCCTGGATGGCATCGGTACGGACAGAAGCATCGAGGTTGAGAATCACATGCTTGCCAAAGAGAAAAGTACCGTTCCACTGGGCTTGACAGAACCATTTGCTGCGGTCGAATGGGAGATCATAGAAGTGGGAATTCTTGTCGTTCTGATAAACGCCAGTGAAAGTAAGGCGATTCTGCCACCAGTTGCCTATGTTGATTGGGGCTGTGAGCATCAAACCTACCTGGTTTACATGGTCGAAGTTGACATGTTTGTATTCCATCTCTTTCTTCGTGTCGCTCTGGTAAGGAAGCTGACGGAATTCATCTTTCGAGTTGTTGAAGAAGAGACTTGCCACGTATCTGCTGTGCAGAATGTAGGTAAGCGAGAGGCTGAGGTCTCGTGAAGGCTTCAACGTCGGGTTTCCTACAATTTTTCCATATCCGCCCGCATTATAGGTGGTGAAGTTCTTCACCGACCAATAAGTAGGGTAGTCTCTGTCGCAATCCAAGTCGAATTGGATGACGTGTCCAGCTTTTGGAAGATAGGTGATGGAAAGTGTAGGGAAGAGGTTCCACTCATTCCAGATTGGGGTGTGGTAATATTCTTCCATGAGCGATGCTTCCATCGTGAGTTTTTGTCCGAACGACTTGCTGGCTCCGATGTAGAAACTCATTTGGTCTTCGTTTTGAATGGTGTTGCCATCAGAAGACTTGTTGTTGTTCTCCTGCGAGCTCTTGTCTCTTGATGTGGTGTAATTGATGCCGTAGTTCAAGCCCCAGTCTTTTCCTAAGTCGTGCTCCTGCTTGAGGTAAGCGTGCCATTTGTCGATTCGTTGTTGGCTTGTGATGTCGTAAATCTCATCGTAGAGACTGCTTTTCAGCCATTGTTCATCCGGTGAATTATAATAGGTGTATTCTGCTCCTGCCGAGAAACCGAATGGGGTAGAGTAATCCAGACGGAAATTGTGAAACTGACTCTTGGCATGGATTCTGAGAAGGGATGTGAAATCGCCATCATCCTCTGAAGTTCCTCTCGTGTTATTGAGTTGTGAAGTGTAGGCAAAGCTGAGCTGATGATTCTTCGCCAGATGATAGTTGATTCCCAGTCGGATGTTATGATTGAGATGGCGTTTGGTATTGTCGCTATGTGTAGAGAAGGCATAGGAAGTGCCGTCAGTCAAGGTGTGGGCAAACTCATTTTCATAATAATAATATCTCTTGCCATGACCGAAGGAATAGAGCAAGTCTATTTCCCATTTCTTGTTGGTGAAGAGCAGGGAGGCGCGCTCTGTGTAACTGTTACGGTTCTGGTGGGTGTAGCCGCCGAAGAGCTCGCCTTGCAGGGAGTGAAAGCCTGTGCTGTGCTTCAGCAGGAGGTTGATGACTTGTCCCTTTACCTGATAGCGGGCTGGGGCAGAATAGATAACTTCGGCGTTGGCGATGCGGCTGGTAGGAATCGTTTTCAGAAGCGAATAGAGCTGTTCGCTCGTCATAGTGGTAGCCTTGCCGTCTATCATCACGGTTACGGATTGAGCGTTGAGGGTCAAGGCATCATCTTGTTCGCTCACGCCAGGCAGTTGCTTGATGGCTTCATAGGCATTATCCACCGGATGGTTTTTGATGAGTTGAGGCAGGTCATAGGTTAATGCCGCTCCTTTCACCTTTACGATAGGTCGGTTGCCTTTTACCATCACATCGGGGAGGGAATGGATGATGCTGTCCATTCTCAGGGAATCATTTATGTTGCTTTGTGCCCAGCCGACAAGACTGATGACCAGGCAAGCGTTTAATATAACCAATCTTTTCATATTCTTCTTATCTTTTTTTATCTTTTTATCGTTCTTTCGGAAGAAACCCTCCCGATTTCGGTTGCAAAAGTACTGCAAAAATCTCGTGTCAGCAAGGATTTATGATTATCAAGTCTTATCAGAAGTGTTATTTAGTCTTATCAAAAAGAAAATATTTCTCCTTAAAGAATCAATATATCTTATTTTTTGTTACTTTTGCAAGCATGAAAGAGAAACGAAGAATATTCATATTGGCAGTTGTGGCTTGCTTTTGTCCTTTGGTAATGCAAGCACAGGAAGTAAAGAGTGTTTCCTTGGATTCCATTCCGAAAGCATCTTTGCCTAAGGAAAGTATGTCGTTGGAATATTCTTGTCCTTCGCTCGGTGAATTTCCTGTACTTCAAGGCAAATCTTATTACTCTGAATCGAATGCACCTTGGATGTCGGAAGAAGGAAAACCATTGGAGATTGCGCCGAATGCAATACCTCATTTTTCTCTTTCTTCCCCGAATTTGGGTACGATGGTGGTATATTCTTCGGGTATTGAAGTCCCAGGACTGATGAACAAGCAGACTGCAGGGGTCGTTTATCAACAAAATTTCGGGCGTTTTGTTTTTTCTCCTTATGTCGGGATAGAAAAGATAAACACGGGAGTATATGGATTTGGCAATCTCACCAAAGCTTCTTTTGGTGGAAGAATGGCTTATCAAGTAAACGACTGGCTCACTGTTGGATTCTATGGACAATATGTTCCAACGAAAACCTCTGATCCTCGAAGCGTCATCATGTCTCCTTTCAATCCCAAGAGCAACTATGGTGGCTTCATGGAAGTGATGTTCAATCAACATTGGGGGATAGGAGCCAAGATGGGACGAGAGTTTGCGCCACAAAAGAATGGTAAATGGGGATGGAAGAATACCACGGAGTTTTATCCGATTTTCAGAAAATGAGTATTGGATTCATCTGGAAAAATCTTTAATAAAGGAAAGAATGAAGTTACATCTTAAATACATAGTTACGCTCGTCATCACGGCTCTGGTCTGCATCTTCGCATATCAGACCTATTGGCTCGTGGGGCTTTATCAGTCTCAGGAAAAGGAGGTTGAAGCAAAAATCAAGGGTGGAATGGAGTACGCTCACTTCATGGAGATGAAGAAGCGAATCGAACGGTTGCGCAATGATGATAAAGGACCTCATAGACAACTGACGGGTTCTGTTGCTTTTTCTATGGATGAAGACGATGATATTGATCAAAAGGTAAAGGTTAAAAAGGTTCGTGGAGGAAAGGTTGTTCAGTCTGTTCAAACAACTTTTACCAAGCACGAGAAGCGTAGTGAAGATGACAAGGATCAGGAATTGATGATGATGATGTCGGGCAAGCTGGCAACTATGGTGCAACAAGCACTGTTTGGCAAATTGAATGAAATCGCCAAACCAGATATCAATGATTATGACAGCGCATGGGTTGCCAAGATGCTTTCAGACAGTTTGTTGGTGAGTGACAATGCTCATCCGCTTCCACATCAGATTCAGCTTTTTGCAGGAAAGAAGGTTCTGGCGAAAGTGACGACGAAGGGGTATGTGCCTTCCGCCAATGCCAAGCAATACCAATATGTGGTTTGCAATGAGGGGGAGGCGAATGAGGAGAAATATGTCCTCACCCTAGAGCCGCTTACGATGACTGTGCTCAGCCAGATGGCAGGTATTCTTGCCACCTCGCTCTTCATCATGCTCATCCTGGCTTTCGTCTTCTGGTTCCTGGTTCATACGATGCTCAAGCAGAAGACGCTTGATGAGATGAAGAGTGATTTCACCAATAATATCACGCACGAATTGAAGACTCCGATAGCCGTAGCCTACGCTGCCACCGACTCCCTGCTGAACTACGGAATGCTCCAGCATCCTGATAAGGCGCGCAAGTATCTCGCCATCGCTCAGGAGCAGTTGCAGACGCTCAGCGGATTGGTGGAACAGATTCTGTCGATGAGTATGGAACGACGGAAATCGATGCTGCTCAATATCGTGGAAGTTCCAGTGAAGGAGGTGATTGAACCATTAATCTCCCAGCATCAGCTGAAAGTGAAATCTGGAGAAAGAACGGATAAAAAGGTGAATATTTCGTTGTCCGTAGAACCGGAAAATCTGATGGTTCCTGCCGACCGGATGCATTTCTCAAACATCGTGAGCAATCTCATAGACAATGCCATCAAGTATTCTGAAGATTGCGTGAAGATAGAAATCAAGGCTTTCCTGAAAGCCGATGATGAAGTGCTGGTTTCCGTATCAGATAATGGAATCGGTATTGCTCATGATAAATTGCCTTATATTTTCGACAAGTTCTATCGGGTGACGGATGGCAATAAATATACGGTCAAGGGCTATGGTCTCGGGCTTTTCTATGTCAAGAGCCTGATGGAGAAAATGGGCGGTTCTGTTTCCGTAGAAAGCGAGCCGGGAAAAGGAAGCAGCTTCACCCTGCAATTTCTTAAAGGTAAAAAGGTAAAAAAGTAAAAAGGTAAAAAGAACCTTGCCCCCTTTGCGCCCCCGTTCCCAAGTCTTAATCTTAAAAGTAAAAAAGAAGCAATGTATAAGATAAAAGTATTACTGGTAGAAGACGAAACATCCTTGGCGATGATTCTGAGCGACACCTTGGAGGCACAGGGCTTCGAGATGCGCACGGCGCATGATGGCGAAGAGGGGCTTCGTATGTTCGAAGAACAGAAGCCTGATGTGCTGGTAGCTGATGTAATGATGCCCAAGATGGATGGTTTCGAGATGGTGCGCCGTATCCGCAAGACGGATTCCCATACTCCTGTGCTTTTCCTCACGGCTCGCTCGGCGGTGAATGATGTGGTAGAGGGATTTGAATTGGGTGGCAATGATTATCTGAAGAAACCGTTTGCCATCCAGGAACTCATCGTCCGCATCAAGTCGCTTTGTCATCGGGCTTCTGTAGGAAATATTTCTTCTGAAGAACAGGAAGGAGGGAATGTTTCTCCTGATAATCCGGATCTGGCTGCTGATCAATGGCTTTCCATCGGTCGTTATCGCCTGAATGTTACCAGTCAGATTCTGCAGTTGGAAGGTAAGGATACAGAACTGTCACATCGTGAATCAGAAATCCTTCGCATGCTTGTGGAGAGTAAGAACAATGTGGTAGAGAGCAAGGATATTCTCCTGAAACTCTGGGGCGATGACAGCTTTTTCAATTCACGCAGTCTCCATGTTTTCATCACCAAGCTTCGCCACAAGTTATCTGCCGATGAAAATATCAGAATCATCAATGTGAGGGGAATTGGGTATAAAATGATTTATTAGAATCTTGAGGGAGCCGTGAACATATCTAACTGAGGATTCGGATCAGTCTTTCTAAACATATTCTTTCTGTTTGATAGATGATGTAAAGATACGAAAAATATTCCAGACAACGGCATAAATCAGGGATTATTTTCGTGAAATATAAACATTTAAAACAAGCCTTACTTTTTAAAAGTGGGTTCAGTATTTAAGATATCAAGGTGTACAATAACTTTAGTCTTTTAATGTTGTAGTGTTGATCTTAGCATGAATTCAACAATGGCTTCCGTAACTACTCAGTCTTCAAAAAATAGGGTACACGTATTCAAAGGAGGGCTAAAAG
>USJD01000131.1 GCA_900554835.1 uncultured Prevotella sp.
AAGACATACGTCTTAACTCCTTAACTTCCTTAACTCCTTTAACTTCCTGATATGCGAAAGTTCAATTATTATATTGCAAAATTACTTCTTTCCATATAGATAAAGGTGCAATATTGAAATTTTATAGTGGACAATCATGAAAGTGTATTCGAATCCGATTCAATAAACTACATTTTTCTTCCCTTTTCGTGTATTTCCACCAATTTCTATTCGAAAATCCACCATGCCGATTCTTTTTTGTTGTAGTTTGCCATCACAGAAAAAACAGTTCTATATAAAAAACTGAGCCCACTTAAAAAAGGGGCTCAGTTTATTATTTCTCTACTTTGCAACCGGCATTGCGGAGCAACTGGAGAAGACCATTCTCACCACCCAAATTGGCGGCATCTACAACAAAGAAGGTTGGCTTCTCTGCCATCACAGTCTGCACCTTTGCTGCCCAAGCCTCAAGAGTTGGTTGAGAAACATGAGCACCAGTAGCCTTGGCTGCAACATCTACGTCCTGTGCCTTGAAAGCACCTACAGATTTATTCAACTTGGCCAACTCAGTAGGCTCATTCTCCAGAAACTCTACCAAGCGAGCCACTTGCTGCTTCAGGTCACTCTTATAGGTAGCATTGATATAAGCATCCACATCACTTAAACCGCCTACAGTCTCATTGTTTGCCTTTGCCTGTGCTTCAAAATACTGGTCGAAAGTATGAGTAGGATCATACATACCCATGTGATTGGCTACAAAGAGCAACTGCTCCATGTCTTCCATCAAAGCAGCAGGAGTCAGGTTACCATACTTTTTCTGCACATAGGAACTACGGAAATCCACCTCCATGTATTTCTTGAGGAAAGCATTAAGCTTTGTCTGCTGAGCTGGAGTAAGCAAACTGAGAAGAGTCTTGCCGTCAGCCAGTTTCTTTGCGTCATTAATGGTTTCTTTATAAGCCGCCTTGTTTACCTCGAAATACATCTGATCGGTATTAGTAAGTGCTTCCTTCAACTCACCACTCAGACTAACAACACCCATAGGATTCATGAGCCGGTTGGAAGCCATGATATAGGAAGGCTTCTGGTCGGTACTGTCCTTACTGATCTTGTAAAGAAGCTGTGCCTGTACACCCACCATGCCTACACTTACCAGCATAAGCGACAACACAATTCGCTTCATCGAATTGAAATTCATTGTCTTGAAAATCATTTGCTTTAAATTCATTTACTTAAAATTAAAACATTAAACTTATCTTTCACTATTCTCTCTAATTTGTGGACAAAGGTACAAAAAAATCCCGATACAACAACAATTGTATCGGGATTTCATATATTTATGTGACATTTTTCTTGTTACTTAGCCTCACCAGCCTTTGTAGCATGCATGATAACCTCTACGTGGTTGCCATCCTTCATCACTACATTCTTGAGGAAATCGCTCACTGCCTTTGCATCTACAGAGCTTACCTCCTTCTTGTAATTAGTATGAGTATCAATACCATAAAGCAGATACTCAGAGATAACACCCATCCAGTAGCCATTCTGCTTGCAGCTTACATCAGCCTGCTTCAGAAGGATTTCCTTCACCTTCTGGAGGTCATCCAGATTAGGCTGCTCCATCGCATCCTTCAAACCAGAATAGAAGTAAGGAATAGCATCCTTAGACTTGTCTGGGTTCATCATTGCATTACCAGTAAAGCCTACACGCATGGTCTTGCCATCAAGTTTTACACTTTCCATAGCATCAGCACCTGCATAATAAGCAGCACTCAACTTCTCACGGATATTACGGTTGTAATCCATATTGATAACACGGGCTGCGATATCAGCAAGAACTGAGTTGCGCAATGTATAAGGAGCCTCTGAGCACCAATTCTCAAGAGCTACATCCTGTGGATTCTCCATCGCCTTGGTGAACTTGTTGACAACTTCACCCTTCACTGGCAATGTCTCTACGTTCTTAAACTTCTTTCCGTTGCTTGGCAAAGAAGCGATATACTGCTTGATAAGAGGAAGAATCTTAGCCTCATCGAAGTTGCCTACAAAGAAGAAAGTATAATCCTTCGCATTACCGAAGAGCTGCTTACCAAGTTCCAGTGCGCGGTCGTAGTTTACACTCTTCACCTCATCCACTGTCATTGTGCGGAATACTGGGTTACCAGGATAGAGCGTGCTGGTCAATGAATCCTGGAATACAGCCTGAGGATTGTTGCTGCGATTAGCGAGTGCTGTTACCTGATTGTTGATCAGGTTGTTGACAGCCTTCTCGTCCTTAGTCAGATTCGTGAGCTTCAAATAGATGAGCTGCATCAAAGTTTCCAAATCCTTTGGAGTTGAGCTACCAGCCAAACCATGACGGTATCTTGAGACACTGAATCCGCAAGAAGCAATCTTACCAGCCAATACCTTCTCGAGGTCATTATTGGTAAAGCCACGCAAACCACTTGAATTCATCAAGGCACCCATCATCTTCACCTCGTTGAGATCCTTTGTTCCGAAAGCAGAAGTACCACCATCGGCAGTGGCAGCAAACTGTACCTCGTCGTTCTTGAAGTCAGTCTTCTTGAGCACTACTTTGGCACCATTAGAGAGGGTAAGCATCTTGTAACCGAAGAGCTTATTCTCTGTAGTCTTCTTGAT
Organism: uncultured Prevotella sp.; assembly: GCA_900554835.1. Lineage (GTDB taxonomy): Bacteria > Bacteroidota > Bacteroidia > Bacteroidales > Bacteroidaceae > Prevotella. The sequence continues at coordinate 2,623 of USJD01000131.1, forward strand.
CTTACCTGCCTTAGGAAGTTCTGCCATCAATGGTTCCTGCTTTACATTATCTACGTAAGCTTCGAGCTTTTCACCACGCACCTGCTTTACTACGTCTGCCAACTGCTGCTGTGTTGGATAAACAGCACCCTCAGCATCACGCATCATCAGAAGTGATACGAAGTTGGTATCAGTCTCGCAAATCAACTCCTTGGCATAAGCATTGATAGCCTCAACAGGAATACTTGGAACCATCATCTTATAGATCTGATATTCATCCTCTACAGAAGGGATTGGCTCATTAGAGATGAAATGATCTACATACTGAGAAGTGAACTGCTCATTCTTCATCTTATCACGGTTAGAATACATCTTATCCAAACCGCTCATGAAATCCTGCTTATAGCGAACGTACTCAGTAGCAGTGAAACCGAAGTCCTTAGCACGCTTTGCCTCACGGAGAACAGCTGCGTAAGCCTCAAGCATCTTGCCTGGCTTGGCAACTGCAGTAAGACTGAAAGCATCCTTTGTACGGGAAACCAAGTAGCTACCATTATCACAACCAGCCTGGAGATATGGACAATCAGCCTCCAATGACTTTTCGCCCAAACGAGAGCTGAGCATGCTGGCAATAGCATTCTGAACATAAGAAGTAGCGAAGTAATTGAGATTACCCTTCAAAGAGTCAGGTGTAGCATCATGCTTCATGCTGATCATAGCCACGTCATAGTTCTGCTCCTTGTCCTTGTCAACTACATAGATAGCTGTATCATTGTCAGGAACCAACTCAGGGATCACCTTTGCTGCATTAGCAGGAACCTTGATGCCGCTGAAGAGCTTCTTGATCTGTGCCTCTATGTGATCAACATCTATATCACCTACTATGATGATAGCCTGGTTGTCCGGACGATACCATTTGCGATAGTAAGCACGGAGAGTTTCAGGATCGCAACCATCAATGATACTCATCAGACCGATTGGCATACGATAACCGTACTTGCTGCCAGGATAAAGTGCAGGAAGAGAACGCTCCATGATACGCTGCTGACCTACCATACGCATACGGTACTCATTGTGTACTACGTCACGTTCATTGTCGATAGCCTCTTTGGTAAGAGAGATTCCATTGCTCCAATCCTTGAGGATGAGCATACATGAATCTACGGCTGTAGCACGAGTAGTTGGTACGTCGGTAAAATAGTAAACGGTCTTGTCGATACTTGTGTAAGCATTCAAATTCTTACCATACTCCACACCAATGCTCTGAAGATAGTTCTGAAGGTTATTGCCCTGGAAATGTTCAGAACCATTGAAAGCCAAGTGCTCCAAGAGGTGAGCCAAACCACGCTGGTCGTCGTTCTCATTAATAGAACCAACCTTCTGTGCAATGTAGAAACTTGCTACATGCTCAGGGAAATTGTTGTGACGAATGTAGTAGGTAAGGCCGTTGTCAAGGTGACCGATTCTCACGTCCTTGTCAACAGGAACCTGAGGCATCTGCTGTGCCACCATTGAGCCTGTAGCCAGCAGCATCACTGCCGCTACAAAAAACTGCTTTAATCTCATGTTTTATTATAATGTTAGAATTATTACTTACATTTTATTATTTAATCTATACACATAATATTATAGGAAAATCGATATTTCCTGAATATACATTTATAGTATAAAACGAAATCCCCACGTCTTTGGGTAGCTTTCAGAATGCAAAAATAACATAATTAAAGGGAGAAAACAAATATTTTGTAGCTTTTTTACTCTTTATCCCTCATTTTCACGCTTTTATCCCTCATTTTCACACTTCTGCCTGAAAAATCAGGCTTTATCTCAATGAATCTGGAAGTCCTTTATCCATGCACCTGAAAACTCTTCATCCAAGAACCGCGGAAAAGGCGTATGAGGAAGAGAACTCCACGGAAAGTAAGTTCCGTAGCCATCGCAATCCACACACCTTCCAGCCCATAGCTTTGGGATAAGCCATAGGCAAGAGTGAGTCGCACGAGCCACATGGTACCGAGATTGATGGCAGCAGGCTTGAATGTATCACCTGCTCCTACACAGACACAATAGGTCACGATGCTCGCTGCAAAGAACGGTTCGGCAAATGCTTCGATGCGCAGACAGGTAGTACCCAACTCTCGGATGGCCTCCACAGGAGAAAGCACTCCTATCATTTCTGGCGCAAAGACATACATGATGACTCCCATCAATGCCATCACCAACATGCCAAGACCAACGGTCATATAAGCAAAGTTCTTGCACAGGTCTATGCGCCCCGCCCCATGAGTCTGGCCTACCAGGGTAGTAGCAGCATCACCGATACCATAACCAGGCATATAACAAAGACTTTCTGCAGTAATCGCAAAAGAATGGGCAGCAATGGCTATGTTGCCCAATGGCGCCACAATCATGGTACTCACAATCTGTGCTCCACTCATCAGAATATTCTGTATGGCGATAGGGATGCTGATCTTGCAGGCTCTCTGCACATATTCCTTTACCCAATGAAAACGCACATGGTCCTGACGGAGATTAAGCATCCGGTTCTTACAAGCCGACAGATAGAGATTGGGCAGTGAAATACAGATATATGCCAAGGCTGTACCCATAGCTGCACCCACAACCCCGAGCTTGCAGATATAAATGAAAATATAATTGAAGATTACATCACAAATACACACCAGTACAGCCATCACGCTCGGTGTATGCATATTACCTGCCGACTTGAGCATCATCTCAGAAGTATGATAAAGATACACAAAGGGAAGCACCAAGGAATATATCAGGAAATAACCAGAAGATGCTGAAGCGATATCAGCACCACCACCCAACCAGTATGGAAGATGTGAATGTATTCCCACTCCTATGAGCGAGAGGAACACACTGAAAGCCAAACCGCAAATCAAAGCATGGCGAAAGACCTGACGCGCCTTCACAAAATCATTGGCCCCGACAAAATGAGCTACCTGCACAGAGAATCCCGTGGCAGCCGCACTCAGCAAACTACCTATCAGCCATGTAGTTGATTCTATCAGACCGATACTGGCAGAAGCCTCAGCACCCAGATGACCAACCATGGAGGCATCAATAAAAAACATCATGACGGTGGAAATCTGTGCCAACATAGATGGGATACTCAATCCCACAATCAGATTGAGTTTCTCGCTACGTGCCATCGCTCTACCCGAACGAATCGACTCCATCAGATATTCTGTTTTCTTACTATATAGCATATCTATTTTTATTTTCTTATTTATTGTTATTATCTATTCTTTTATCGATTTACGTCAAAACAAAATACACGGAAAATGGCGACTCCATGTTGAGGAACCGCCATTTCTTATTAACATAAATAATTATTACCTTCAATCAATATTCCTAAAATACGCACTTTCACCTCTATGAAAACTAATCTAACCTATTTGTCGTCCTTGAATAAACAATCTTTATTTACCTTTTCTTCTAATACCTGTCGTCCTTGAATTACAATCTTAATAAACTACCTTTTAAAAAACTAAACCTAGAACAATCTATTACCTAACTAAAAACCTAAAACTTACATTTCTGATGCAAAGGTACTACATTTCTTTGAACCCACAATATTTTTATGAATAAATTTGCAGCTTTCTAACATTTTTTTGATATACGTCAAAGGATTGTGTACGAACACAAACACTAATTTAGCCTTCGCAACACATTTTTAGATTTGAAATAGAAATGAAATACATGGAATCATAAAGGAGGAAAGAGAGGGGGAAGAAAAGGAAAAGATGGTGAAAGAGAGGAGGAAAAAGAAAGCCTTGAAAGTATCACTACTCCCAAGGCTAAAATTTCATCATATCTTTCAGCAGTCTTATATATGCCAGCATACAACTACACATAAAGCATATTACTGCCTGATATTATTCTTCCGTTATCCAGCTACCTTTACCACGCTTATAGGCAGTCAATGCCATTTCGAAGCGAAGCATAGAATAAGCAGGAACGGTTGAGTTAGCGCTGCTGCCATAAGCGAGATTAGCAGGAATGAATACCTGCCAGTGGTCTCCGACATGCATACCCAAAAGTGCAGTGGTGAAACCATCTATCCAACCATAATTAATTGTCGTCTTTGTTGGCTTAGCCGTTTCCGAACTATACGCATCAGCGACGAAAGTCTGGTCAAAAACATAACCATTGGCATAAGAATCGGATGGAATCAATCTACCACGATAACTCAACTGGATAGAGTCGGTATAGAGCAGATTAGCATCACTATTTCCCTCCTTCAGTACATGCACCACGATATAATCATCGTCATTATACTTTAGGGTAGTCGCAGCGCCTTGTCCTTCCATCGTGGATGTCTGGTTCTGAAGTGTCCAGCTACGTATCACCTTCCACTCCTTACTTCCATTGGCAATCTGCTGTCGGGCTTTAGCTAATGTATCAGCAAAAGCCTTGTCATTACGCTCCTGCCAATTTCTAAACTCAGAATTCGACTCGTCCTCATTCGTCTCACTGCATGATGACAGTACGAAAACCGTCATCAGCAGAAAGAACAAATATTTAATATTCTTAAAGTTCATCTAAATCTTTTGTTTTGCTATATTATATACCTATTATAATATATATGCATCTCATCTCAGATTGCGTCACGTCTAATTCAATCCGATTTCACCCGGACTATATGAATCATATAGGTATATTCAGAAATACTCCGGCAATTAGAAATTCTTGATTTCCTTGCCGAGCTTCTTCAATACGCTTGTGATGCTCACACGCTCCTCGATGATACTGCGCAAGTCGCTGATAGCAACACGCTCCTGCTCCATCGTATCACGATAACGGAGAGTTACCTTATGATCATTTGGAGTCTCGTGGTCAACTGTGATACAGAATGGAGTACCAATAGCATCCTGACGACGATAACGCTTACCGATAGAATCCTTAGGATCGCCATAGTGAGTATTGAAGTGGAACTTCAACTCATCTACAATCTCGTGAGCCAACTCAGGGAGACCATACTTCTTATCCAATGGGAATACTGCGCACTTCACTGGAGCCAAAGCCTCTGGCAAGCGCAATACAACACGTGTCTCACCATTCTCCAACTTCTCCTCGCAGTAAGAGTGGCACATCACGCTGAGGAACATACGGTCAACACCGATAGAAGTCTCTACATCGTAAGGCACATAGCTCTCGTTCTTTTCTGGATCGAAGTACTTGATAGAACGACCGCTGAACTTCTCGTGCTGAGAAAGGTCGAAATCAGTACGGCTATGAATACCCTCTACCTCCTTGAAGCCGAAAGGCATCTTAAACTCGATATCTGTAGCAGCGTTAGCATAGTGAGCCAACTTCTCGTGGTCGTGGTAGCGATAGTTCTCATTACCCATGCCGAGAGCCTCGTGCCATGCCAAACGAACCTTCTTCCAATACTCAAACCACTTCATCTCAGTACCAGGCTGGCAGAAGAACTGCATCTCCATCTGCTCGAACTCACGCATACGGAATACAAACTGACGGGCAACAACCTCATTACGGAAAGCCTTACCAATCTGACAGATACCGAATGGCAACTTCATACGACCGGTCTTCTGAACACTCAAGTAATCTACGAAGATACCCTGAGCAGTCTCAGGACGGAGATAAACCTTGCTGGTAGCATCGCTGGCAGCACCCATCTGGGTAGAGAACATCAGATTGAACTGGCGAACATCAGTCCAGTTCTTAGTACCGCTGATAGGACAAACGATACCCTCATCCTCGATAATCTGCTTCAGCATCTCCAGGTTAGGACCCTGCATAGCCTCAGTATAGCGGGCATGGAGATCATCAAACTTCTTCTGGTTCTCCAGAACGCGAGGATTAGTTGCACGGAACTGAGCCTCATCAAAGCTATCGCCGAAACGCTTCTTAGCCTTGGCAATCTCCTTGGCAATCTTCTCCTCATACTTAGCCATGTGATCCTCGATGAGCACATCGGCACGATAACGCTTCTTTGAATCGCGGTTATCAATCAATGGGTCATTGAAAGCATCTACGTGTCCAGATGCCTTCCATACTGTAGGGTGCATGAAGATAGCTGCATCGAGACCAACAATGTTCTCGTGCAACAACACCATACTCTGCCACCAGTACTGCTTGATATTGTTTTTGAGCTCAACACCATTCTGACCATAGTCGTAAACGGCAGCCAAGCCATCATAAATTTCACTACTTGGGAACACGAAGCCATATTCCTTGCAATGGCTTACAATTTTCTTAAAAACATCTTCCTGTGCCATGATTAAATCTTATTTTTTTCAAATTTTCGGCAAAGATACTCTTTTTTCTCGAAAAATTGTTGTATTTTTGCCATAAATTAATAAAATAAGTATTAAAAGCTATATATGAGCGACGAAATTAAAGATAAAAACGGTCTTGAAGAGGAAAAATCGCCAAATTTGGAAAATTCTTCTGCAGAATCTGAACAGGATGCTGCAGAAGATGCCAACGAGGAGATTTCGACCGAAGAACATTCCGATTATAAGCCGGTGAACCGATTCGATGCTTCTGCTGTACATCACCTCAGCGGAATGTATCAGAACTGGTTCCTCGACTATGCATCGTATGTGATCCTCGAACGTGCCGTTCCTCATATTGAGGATGGTTTGAAACCGGTACAGCGACGCATCCTCCACTCTATGAAGCGCATGGACGACGGAAGATACAACAAGGTTGCCAATATCGTGGGACATACCATGCAGTTTCACCCTCATGGCGATGCGTCTATCGGAGATGCTTTGGTACAGATGGGACAGAAAGACCTGCTCATCGATACGCAGGGTAACTGGGGAAACATTCTTACGGGCGACCGTGCTGCTGCTCCCCGATATATCGAGGCACGCCTCTCTAAGTTTGCTCTCGATGTGGTTTTCAATCCTAAAACCACCGACTGGCAACTCTCTTATGATGGAAGAAACAAGGAGCCTATCACGCTCCCTGCCAAATTCCCGCTGCTCCTGGCACAAGGTGCCGAGGGTATCGCCGTGGGTTTGAGCAGTAAGGTACTGCCGCATAACTTCAACGACCTCTGCGATGCTGCCATCCACTACCTCAAGGGAGAACCCTTCCAGCTCTATCCGGATTTCCCTACAGGAGGCGCCATCGACGTGAGCAAATACAACGACGGACAGCGAGGAGGCGTACTGAAGGTAAGAGCCAAGATAGACAAGCTCGACAACAAGACACTCGTAATCAGCGAGATACCATTCAGCAAAACCACCGGAAGCCTCATCGACTCCATCACCAAGGCGGTGGAAAAGGGAAAGATCA
>USJD01000132.1 GCA_900554835.1 uncultured Prevotella sp.
GTCAGATTGCGAGGCACATCACAGAGCGCCTTACTGCTACTATGACTGCAGACGATAGGCGTCTTGCTGATTTCCAAAGCATCGTAGAAACTCTTCTCACCGGCATGACTCAAATCTACCATGATGCCCAGGCGGTTCATCTCCTGGATAACCTTCTCGCCAAAACTGCTTACACCATTGTGGGTATTGCAGCCACGGGCACTATCACAGATATCATTATCCCCATTATGGCAGAGCGTAATATAGACAATGCCACGCTGGGCAAAATGCTTCACGTTGGCAAGGTCGTGTCCAAGCGCCAGTCCGTTCTCAATACCGAGCATGATACTCTTTCTTCCCTTCCGCTTGTCGCTATAGAGGTCGGCAGGCGTACGGGCGATACTCAGGTAATTGCTGTTCTTGCTCACAATAGCCTCTATCTTGTCAAAGATCAGGTCAGCATACTGGGTAGGACCAGCCACATCAAAATCTACCTTGCTGCTGAAGGTCTCACCCAACTTAGGCTGCGGCAGGTAAGCCACCATCGTCGTTGCATCCTGATGACCATCGGTCATTTTATGCAAATCTACCAGAATACGGGAGTCGCGATGGTCGAAACAGATACCCTGCGGGAAGAACATCGGCGTATCGCAATGTGTATCAAGAATAAGGATGCGCTGATGCAACTGCTTCGCCTGATAAAACTCGGTAGCCTGGGCAGTAAGCCATTGAAATATCTTCAGTCCGTCTTTCTCCAACCATTCCGGATGCCATTGCACACCGAGGATAGACTTGTACTCGCTACTTTCCACAGCCTCTATGATGCCATCAGTAGATTTGGCGATGCAGCGCAGTTTATTTCCCGGCATACTCACAGCCTGATGATGGAAGGAGTTGACAAAAATCTTCTCGCTATTATATATATTAAATAAGGTGGAATCCTTCACTATCTGCACACTATGAGTAGGTTCCTCACGCTCAGCATCCTGCGAATGCTTCACTCCCTGTTTGATATCCTGCTCCACCTTTCCCCCTAAAGCTATAGCCAAAGTCTGAATGCCACGACAGATACCCAACATCGGAATCTGTCGATTATAAGCCAGGCGAACCAGGAGGAACTCAGCAAGATCACGCTCCCGATTGATATGATGGAGCTTAGGAGAAGGTTCCTCACCCATCCAGAGAGGGTTGTGGTCACCGCCGCCGGAAAGAATCAATCCGTCCAGATGCTGGAGCGTATTGACGATAACATCTGTATCGGCAACAGGAGGAATGATAACAGGAGTACCGCCCGCTGCTATCACTTGTTTATAATATCGGTCACGAAGCGTAGCATCTATGCCCTCGTAGTTGGCTGTAATACCAATTACCGGCTGATGAGGAGCCTCGGGAAAAACAGAATATACACCTTGCAAGTGTGAATCCAAATCAAATGTTTCCATCTGCTTATTTACATAAAAAAAGGATGTTTCACAAAGGAACCACTCACGACCGACTTAAGTCTTAACCTATGCCTCTCCCCGGTCATAAGTTGCAACACCCATGTGAAACAACCTTACCATTTATATTTACGTTGAATACTTATTCTTCTTCCAAAATAACAGGAATTTCTCGCTTGATACTCTGCTCAAGTGAAATCAGGGTCTCCGTAGAAACCACACCTGGAATAGCCTGCAACTTATTGTTGAGCAAATCCATCAGCTGCTCATTGTCGCGCGCATAAAGTTTAAGAAGCATGGTATAAGAACCTGTAGTGAAGTGGCACTCCACGATTTCCGGTATGTTCTGAAGGCGTTCTACCACCTTCTTATACATATTACCACGTTCCAGATTCAGGCCCACGTATGTACAGGTAGAATATCCCAAGCTCTTAGGGTTTACGTCGAATCCACTACCCGTGATAAATCCTGCCTCCATCAAATGCTGCACACGCTGGTGGATAGCTGCACGGGATACGCCACACTCTGCCGCAACATCCTTGAAAGGAATGCGGGCGTTCTTAGACAAGATACCCAATATCTTTCTGTCAAGATTGTCTATTTTCTCCATTTCTGTTGTTTTATGTTATTGTATCTTTGATGGTATCATCTTATACCAGATAGCAAAATTAGAAAAAACTATTGATATAAGCAACAAAAAGCACGATTATTTTGCAATATTCGTACTTTTTGTTAGTTTTTATACGGATTTTAACAGAAAAATCGCTTTTATGACATAGAAATTAAGTCCCAAAGGAGCATGATCTCTAAGAGATAGGAACAGGAACTCAAAGAGATAAAAATCAAGGTGCAAGGCTATGTGACCAACATCACAGAGACAGTAGAGGAAGGCAAGCCTAACATCATCACTTCCGTTCAGGAACTCCACCATCGCCCTTCTCGACGACATGGCTTCGCAAGGAATGATTCGCGGCAACTGGCACGACTACATCGAAGTGGCTTCCAACCTCAGCGAGTTGCAGCAAATGGTGGAACAATGATAAATGCGGGATTGAGCAATCAACTCAATCCCGCATTTCCTTTATAATAAGTAAGTCTTAATCCCATGATGTCCAGGGATTGTAGGGCTTGGCATCGCCCCACACAGTGTTGTCCTCACCTGTCGAACCGCCAGTAGTGGTGTCGGAACCCAACGTGGCCTGCGTTTTGCCATGGATGTTGACTACGGAGCCGTTATTCAACAGAGGTTCACCTTCTACGCTTTGAACTTCTATGAGAGGTTGTTGATATTTTTTCTTCATGATTGCAATGATTTACTTTTTAACGAATTTCTTGCCATTAACGATATAAACGCCCTTGGCAAGAGTGGAAAGAGAATTGCCAACCTGCTGGCCACTGAGGTTGTAGACTGCGGCAGGAGCAACAGATGCTGGCGTGAGCGATGTTCCGTCCACCTGATGGATGGAAGAGACTACGCCATTGCGGTCGACGAGACAGATGCCGATATTACCCTTGGCAGATGATGAACTTGATGGCTTCTGCTTGAAATAACCACGGAATCCCTTGAGTCCGTACTTCTTGCCTTCAAGACACTTCACGAAGGTATTGTTCTGAATGATGTAGTCGCCAGGAGCGATGAAAGCTGAGTTTCCATCCGTGCCCTGTTGCTTATACAGCGTTCCCGTGAAATAGAAATCATCGTAGGTGCACTTCTGGAACTTGCCGTTGTCGTCGTGATTATAGTTGCCGTCGAAAAATCGGCCATCACCCGTATTTCCCATACGTCCTTTCGCTTCTTCTGCTGTGTATAAGGTGTTGAGGTCACCATCGTAATTGAGTTCGACATCCTTGAAAGTATAGACTCCATTGGCGGCGGCGATGTCATCCTGCGTCATTCTGACGAGGAGAGGCTCAAACTCATCGAGCGGATCATGGTCGTAGTCGGTGTATTGCAGGAAATAGAAGGTACTGTTGTCGGGCTGTGCCCCATTCTTTGCCAAACCACGATAGGCAGCAATCATGAAGTTCTTATTACCTGATACATTGAGGGCTTTCTGGAAAATCTCCGCAGCATCAACTCTCCAATCTCCTATAACGCGAGCACCAAAAGGCAGCACGAGCGTATTCCAACCTGCCTTGAACGTGCGTTTGAGGCGGACGTCGGCATGGCGCTGGGCTACGACATCATAGTCGGTAGCATTCTCGTCGAGAGTCTTGGTGAGAAGAAACATAAAGGCGTTCGGACCCTTATCTTCTCCGTTCACTTTGATGTTGTCGCGATAGACCGTGTAATTATTACCGTTATTGGCTTCGTCCTCAAATACAACCTGCACCTTGTTGGGAACCATTTCATAGAAGATGCCGTTGTTGCCGTCGTAGGTCTGCGCATCAATCTGTGTACCGCTGTGTACGGTTATCTTCGTGACGTTTGGGTTGCAGGCAAAGGCGCCTTCGTCGATTTGGGTGAATGAGGCAGGGATATCCAATTGGGTAAAAGAACAAGCATATCCTTCTTGTCCGTTGCAGCCAAAAAACAGATAAGCAGGAATCTTCTTTCCCCCATTAATCGTCGTTTCCCCATTGTCTGCATAATTCTTTAACACACCATTAACAAATTCGCTGGTCATGGATCGACATTCACGAAATACACCAGTTCCAAGATGGGTTATCTTAGCATTATTAAAGTCTTCAAAGGCATTCAACTGTTTGCAGCTCATAAATGCATCGTTACCTATTTTAAGTACTTTATTATCCTGAGTTTGCATTATCTTTATCTTTGTCAGTTCATAACAATTTTTGAATGCTTCAGAACCAATCACCAAGGCATCATTTCCTTGAATATTCAGTTCGGTAACGTCCACTCGATTATAAAAAGCCTGATATCCTATTTTCTTTACTGAGTTGGGTATCTCAATAACCATATTATTGCCTGCTAATTTATCACGATCTCCGTCATTTGCGAAAAAAGCATTGTCTTTTATCTCTTCAACATTCTTTATCAATCGGTTTATATATTTGGAACTCAAGGCCCAACAATTGGCAAACATATATTGTCCAACGCTATTCAGCAAGACATTATCCTTTACCGCATCATCTGTTATTTCTACGGGGTCTTTTTTCCCATCGATCGATATAGTTATTTTTTTCAGTTTCCGAGCATTAGCGAAATAATATTGACCATCATCATCCTTATTTCCTACTTTCATACCATATTTAGGCAATTCCAACTCTTCAACATTATACATATCCGCGAGATAGCTGTGATCATTATATGTATCACGTATATAATCGCGCAATCCGAGATATCTGATGTGTTTACGTATCTGAGGCCACGCTTTATAATATTCATCTCCCTCCATTATGTTAAATTGTCCATTTTTATCTATTCCTTGCCCATTGGCAAATGCAATACCATAAATTTTATCCAGATTTACCTTATTGTCTTTTTTGGGCAATCTATATTCTTTATTACCATCCGTTACAGGCTCTCCAGCAATAAGTTTTCCCAGTCCGTTAAGATATTCATAAGATGTTTTCTCACCATCATGTATTTCCTTAGTTGTTACCTTAATATATTTAGACCATTCTCCCGGCTCACCATTATCATTGTAAAGCTGGATTTTGTAGTAATAATCGTCCGCTGAAGCCTGTATCAAGCACAAAGCGAGCAAGATCATTGATAAAAGTATCTTTTTTTTCATATCCATAATTCCGCAACACTATTATTAATTAAACTTTTAAAAGACCTTAGCAACAAAAAGTTGCCCAGGATTTTGCCATGTCAGAATTTTCACTTATTTAAGTGTTGCAAAAAAAATAAAACAAGCAAAACTCTAATATGGCATGGCATAGATAGCAACAAAGTCAGAAAAACTCACTCCTTTTGGAGGAATATTTTCGGGTCATGGAACAATTTTTAAATTTTCCTATTCATAAGCATATTTCTTTTAATTATACAATTAGGTTTTCGCTTGCAAAATTACTCTTTTTATCGTTTCGTTTTTCGGCTATGGGTAAAAAAGTGGATTCACAAACAGCAACAAGAGCGTAAATAACTGATAATCAATTATTTATCTATTTCTTCGTTTTGAAAAATATTAAGATAAAGGGGGCATTTCATCTTGAAGAAACGCCCCCTTGTACCTGATTTATTGAACTTTCTCATGTGCGGAAGTTAGAGAGGTTATCTTAACTTCCCCATTTGAGAAAGTTGTTTTTACTTTTTTACCCTTTTACTTTTTTACCTTTTTACTTTTTTACCTTTAAATATTACTTTTTTATCTTAAAGTTTCCTTGGTTGGTTCGTACGATGTAAATGCCACCAGCATTCATATCACTGACACGGCGGCCAGTGAGGTCGTAGATGCCGAGCACCTTGGCTTGCTGCTTCTTATCTGCAGTAGAAGCCTGAATGCCAGTAGTAATCTTCTTGTAGAAGAAGACACCGTCGAGATTCACCTCTACACCGTTGGTTCCGCCAGCAAGGACACTCAGGATGTTATTTTTGTAAGAACTATTATCCAAGAAGGCAGGAGCGCCATATTTCTTGATTTCTGTCATTGGAATATCGAAGCTGTACCATTCGCCGTTGCGATAGAAATCGCCAAGGACAGCATATTTTTTGCCTCCATCCACAAAAGGAGCTGAGCCAATGGTAAAATGAGCATTCTCGCCAATGACGATGGCATAAGGAGCGCTCTTGCTGATCTCATTGGTTGTCTTCATCGAGAAGTGGAGCCAGTAACTGTCGTCTATCATGCTCATATCAGTGGCTGCAGCAGGAGCATAGCCTGCGCCCGACCATCCTTGTCCGCCAACAACCTTCACGCAGGAGTATTCCTCGTTGTAGCCGAAGCTGTTGGTGCCTGTGGCTGTAGCACCTGTCATGGTGCCCTCCCAGAGGTTGAAGTTATAGCGACTATTGTCGACATTGTAGTCGGCCTTTACCTTGCCTGCGTCCTTTACTTGATTGGCAAAGGTGCTGCCAGTGGCGATGAGCACGTAGTCGGAACCCGATGCAATGTCGAAAGTCGACTGGTTTTCGGCGTTGAGCGACTTGGATCCAAATTCTCCGAGCGTAGCGTCAACCTCAGGAGTCTCGCTGCCACCCTGCTTCTTATAGAAGAACACATTGTCGAAGGTAAGTTTTGTGCCAGCATTTCCACCACTGAGCGCGCAGAAAGCATTCTCTCTATAGGCAGCAGCACCACCGTCCTTGTCGGGGAACACAGTTCCTGTCATCTTCTTGAGCTGGCTGAAAGGAATGTCGAAACTGTACCACTCACCATCGCGCTTGAAGTCGCCCAAAATCATATTACCCTCCAATGGAACGTTGCCGAGAGTGAAACGGGCCTCACCCACACCAAACGCATGAGAAGCATGCGAGAGGGCATCATCGCCCTTTACCGAGAAATGGAGATAGTAGCTGTCGTCGAGCATGGAGAGGTCTTTTACTCCGGCAAAGCCCAATCCTGACCATCCCACGTTGGCAACAGTATAGACGGTATATTCCTCGTTAAGTCCGAAGGAATTGACACCTGTTCCTGCGCTTGGCGTATAAGTGTTGCCATTCCAGATATAGAGGTGCTGCTTGGTGTTGTCTACCGAATAGTCGGCCTTGATTTTCTCAGCCCCCATCTGCTGCATTACACCGGTGGAAGCGCTGATAATGACGTAGTCTGAACCTTTAGAGAAGTCGAAAACCGACTTACCTGCAGCATCGAGCGACTTGTAGCCATATTCTCCTAACTTGGTGGTTGTGTCCTCGAAACGAGTGTCCTCTTTCATATTATCGACGGTTTTTCCGTTGATGGTGTAGCACTCCTGTCCCTCCTTCTGGTAAAGGCGAATATAGTCTACGTACATCTTCTTCTCGCCAGAACTGAGGGCAGTAACGGCAGCAGCATTGTTCACGCCTGTGAAGCTTCCGCCTATCGCCAAGTTGACGAGCATATAGAACTGCTTGTTGAAATAGTTGCCGGGCGATGTGCTCTGGCTTCTGTCGCTGATGTCCATACTATAATAAGGTGTGGCTGCGTCGTCGAGATACATGTTGATGACATCGGGAGTCCACTCCAATACAAACTTGTGGAACTTGCCGTCCTGCAGGCTCGTAGGCGAGGTAGTGAACTTGCCATAGTTGGGATAGCCACCATTCTGATAAACACCCCAATGGCAGGCACCGCTATAGTATTTCTCCTGAGTGCCATTCTTGATTCCGTCAGCATGTCCCATCTCCAAAACATCGATTTCACCGCACGAAGGCCATGTTCCCGTGTTGCCAAGAAGCCAGAAGGCAGGCCACAGACCGTTGGCTGTCTTAGGAATCATGATACGTGTTTCCAACTTACCATATTTGAACGACACCTTGTCCTTGGTGAAGAGTCGAGCCGAAGTAAGGTCGGGCTTGGCTGTGATGATGAGTGCCTTGGTAGTTCCGTCGGGAGCGAGACCCACGGTGGCGTTGGCCTTCTGATAGCTTTCCAACTCCCAGTTGCCAAATCCGTTGTCACGGTTTCCAATTTCATAGTTCCAGGTAGTTTCGTTTACTGCTCCCACGTTGTCAAACTCGTCTGCCCAAACCTTTTTATAATCCTGGCCATAAGCAGGCGCCACGAACACCATGGACGATGCAAACAGAAGTAAATTCAAATGTTTCATACTCATTTAAGTTTTTAAAGTTATTAAAAAAATCTGATTGTTGTCGCAAAATTAAGCAAAAAAAACACCCATTTTTCGCCATAAAACGGAAAAGTGGAACAACAGAAGTGCTGCAAAAATCACAAACCGCTAATATTCAGCTATTTAAAGAATAATCAAGAATAAGAAGAAAGTGGGCAACATACGAACGGAAACAAAATCGCACAAAAACACAATTCTATTTTTCTTCGACACACAAGAAGGATGAAAGCGCACTTTTCGCGAAATTCCGTTTCACAAATCGTCCACTGATTTCGATCGTCAAATTTCTCGCACAACACTGATAATCAGAAACATAAGAAAAACTTTCAATTTCCCGAATCCACTTTTATTTATCAACAGGTTGTTACCAACTATTTTTTTAGTACATTTGTAATCGGAAAACGAATGCGTCGGTAGAAGACGAAAAAGTCGCCCACCCACATCGTACCTAATAATAAAGAAACTGAGCCCCTTTTTAAAGTGGGCTCATCGATAACTTAGACAAAAACCATCTGATAACGAAAGGTGGCGTCAAGAAAGGATCATTTTTATGCTGAAATGAATAAAACTTGTTTCAAAAAAGCCAAGAAATCGCTTTCTAATTCCAGCAGACTTCTTGGCTCTTTATGATATACACCTTAATATATATATAAGGTTGCTAATTACTTGCGTATCTTCTTGGCAACTTTTTTCTTACCAACAGTTTTTTTAGCTACAGCTTTCTTGGCAGTAGTAGCCTTGTCTGTATCTACAGTTGCATTTTCTTCCTTTGCAGGCTCTTTAACCTCTGGCTTTACGATACTAACCAATTCCAAATCGAATACCAATGTAGAATATGGAGGAATCTGGCCAGCCTGACGGGCGCCATAAGCCAACTCCTGAGGAATATAAATCTGCCACTTACTACCTACAGGCATAGTTGTCAAAGCCTCGGTCCAACCCTTGATCAGATTGCCAGCATTGAACTTATCGCTCTGCTGACCATGCTTCTTGGTAGAATCAAATACAGTACCGTCGATCAGACGACCCTCGTAGATAACCTCTACCTCATCGCTGGCCTTAGGCACTTCACCATGGCCCTCTGTGATTACCTTGTACTGCAAACCACTTGGCAATACTTTCACACCAGGCTTCTTTGCATTCTCGGCAAGGAATTTCTCACCAGCACCAGCCAAGGCCTCCTTTTGGAAATCTTCAGCCTTCTTACTGGTAAAGAATGTGGTATCATTGGCCAAAGCTGCCATGAAACCCTCCTGGAACAAGGCATGGCTGATAGAATCGTTGACACTCTTCAACTCTCCCTTAGTGCCTGGATATACACGCTTTTCTACCAACTTGGCAATCTCCATACCAGCAGAATAAGCTGTGGTCTGAGGATTGATACCCATTGCAAGCGCATCCTTGTAACCACGGATGAAATTCTCCATATAGGCTGTATCTACCTGATAACTCTGCTGCACATAGTTCAACAAGCCACGGGTGGCATTGATACCTGCAGCATAACTCAAAGAGTCGGCAGAAGTTTTCAACTCTATAGGGGCTACTTTCTTGCCCTTATTCTTATCTTTTTTGTTTGCAGCACCCGCTGTAAACAAAGAAGCACTCGCCACGAGGACGAGTGCTGTCATAATCATTTTATTCATTCTTTTATTAAGTCCTCTATTGTCTGAGTTCCCACAAAAATCTTGTCGGATCTCTATATTTTGAGATCCCTATTACTTCTCACCAAGAGAAACCAACTCAATCTTGAAAATCAAAACAGAGAATGGCTTGATCTGACCCTGCTCACGCTCAC
>USJD01000133.1 GCA_900554835.1 uncultured Prevotella sp.
CGTGGTGTGGAGTATCCTAAGGAGCAGGAGCGCGGCTATGCTTCCAATGAGGATCTCTATGTACCTGGTTATTTCGACATGCCAATCAAGAAGGGTGAGAGCATAGTTTTTGCTGCATCTACATCTGAAATCAAGACCAGTACATTGAAGAAACTCTTTGATAAGGAAGTGGCAGAAAG
Source organism: uncultured Prevotella sp. (assembly GCA_900554835.1). Classification (GTDB taxonomy): domain Bacteria; phylum Bacteroidota; class Bacteroidia; order Bacteroidales; family Bacteroidaceae; genus Prevotella. The sequence continues at coordinate 180 of USJD01000133.1, forward strand.
AGCCCCTCGTGACAATTTCTTCCATTGTCTTGTCAATGCTGCCCATCAGTTCCACCGTCGTGAGAAAAATGATGACCGATACATTCTGGCTGGTTATCCTTGGTTCAAGTGCCGTGCGCGAGATACATTCATCTCTTTGCCAGGTCTTACCCTCTCTATAGAGGAAAATGATTACTTTGAACTGGTGATGAAGACTGCCATGAAGGGTTATCAGGAATTCATGGAAGGAAAGGATATCACTGTGAATATTACCGAATTGGAACAGCCGGATGTTCCTCTCTGGGCAATCTGGGCTCTTCAGCAGTATGCTAAGGAAACCAGCAAGGAGGAATGTCTGAAGAAATATGGTAAGTTCATCAAGAGTGTCATGCTCTTTATCGAAGGCAATCACCATCCTAATCTGGAATTGCATCCTAACGGACTCCTTTACGCTGATGGTAAGAATAAAGCCGTGACATGGATGAACTCTACTGCCAACGGAAAACCTGTAGTTCCAAGAAGTGGCTATATTGTTGAGTTCAATGCGTTGTGGTACAATGCATTGTGCTTCTGTGCTGCTCTCTGCGAACTGGAAGGCAAGCAAGAAAGACAGCAGCATCTCCTGGAAATTGCGGAAAAGACTAAGCAATCTTTCCTCGATACATTCCTCAATGAGTATGGTTATCTCTATGACTATGTAGATGGCAACATGATCGATTGGAGTGTTCGACCTAATATGATTTTCCCAGTCGCTTTCGACTATTCTCCTCTTTCTCAAGACCAGAAGAAGAAAGTGCTCGATATCTGTACACGTGAACTTCTGACCCCTAAGGGATTGCGCTCTCTTTCTCCTAAGAGTGGCGGTTATAATCCTGTCTATGTAGGTCCTCAGAGCCAGCGAGATTATGCATATCATCAAGGTACTGCATGGCCTTGGCTCGGCGGTTTCTATATGGAGGCAAGTTTGAAACTCTACAGAAGAACCCGATTGAGCTTCATCGAGCGCCAAATGGTGGGATATGAAGATGAAATGTCTTATCATTGTCTTGGTACCATCAGCGAACTCTTTGATGGTAACCCACCATTTGCTGGACGTGGTGCCATTTCCTTTGCCATGAATGTGGCAGAGATTCTGCGTGCACTCGAATTACTCGATAAGTATCAATATTAATAAGGAGGACTGCTATATGAAAGTATTAATGTTTGGATGGGAGTATCCTCCTCATGTATTTGGTGGTTTGGCTACTGCTAACTTTGGTATTTCTCAGGGCTTGCATGCCCAGGGTGACATTGAAACCATACTCTGTCTTCCTCATCCTTTCGGTGATGAGGATCGCAGTGCTTGTAAGATTGTGGCCATGAACAGTGTGCCTATCGCCTGGCGTGATGTCAATCATGATTACGTACAGCAGCGAGTAGGCAATATTATGAATCCGGATGACTATTTCCGTTATCGCGATCATATCTATGCCGACTTCAACTATATGAATGTCAACGACCTCGGATGTATGGATTTTGCAGGTGGTTATCCATCCAATCTCCACGACGAGATCAACAACTATAGCATCATTGCCGGTGTGGTAGCTCGTAGTGAGGAATTTGATATTATCCATGCTCACGACTGGCTGACTTTCCCTGCTGGTATTCATGCCAAGAGGGTGAGTGGTAAACCATTGTGCATTCACGTGCATGCTACCGATTTCGACCGTAGCCGTGGTAAGGTAAACCCTACCGTTTATTCCATCGAGAAGGATGGTATGGACAATGCCGACTGTATCATGTGTGTATCTGAGTTGACCCGACAGACGGTCATCAATCAGTATCACCAGGATCCACGCAAGTGCTTTGCTATGCACAATGCGGTATATCCATTGAAGCAGGAGTGGCAGGATATTCCTCGTCCTGATCATAAGGGTAAGGAGAAGGTGGTTACATTCTTGGGTCGTCTCACCATGCAAAAGGGACCAGAATATTTCGTTGAGGCTGCCAATATGGTGCTTCACCGTACCCGTAATGTGCGTTTCTGCATGGCTGGTTCTGGAGATATGATGGACCAGATGATTTATCTTGCAGCAGAGCGAGGTATTGCCGATCGTTTCCACTTCCCTGGTTTCATGCGCGGCAAGCAGGTATATGAGTGCCTGAAGGATTCCGATGTCTATGTCATGCCTTCTGTGAGTGAGCCTTTCGGTATCTCTCCTTTGGAGGCCATGCAGTGTGGTACACCTACCATCATTTCCAAGCAGAGTGGTTGTGGTGAGATTCTTACCAACTGTATCAAGGTAGATTACTGGGATATTCATGCCCTTGCAGATGCCATCTACAGTATCTGTCATAATGAGAGTCTTTTCGACTATCTTTCTGTGGAAGGCAAGAAGGAAGTTGACCAGATTACTTGGGAAAAGGTGGGCGCCCGCATCAGGGACTTATACCTTAAAACCTTAGGATGGAAGTAGGTTAAGTGAAAAGTGAAGAACGAAGAGTGAAGAACTCTTTGTCTTTGCTTGTCATAAAGTTAAACGTTCAAATATCAAGTTTCAAATTATGAAGACAATTTGTTTATATTTCGAGATACACCAGATTACCCATCTGAAACGCTACCGCTTCTTCGACATCGGTACTGATCATTATTACTATGATGATTACGAGAATGAGCGTTCTATCAGCGAGATAGCTGAGAAGTCATATATGCCAGCGCTCAATGCCCTGTTGGAGATGATCCATCAGAGTGACAAGTATTTCAAGGTAGCCTTTTCACTCTCAGGAGTCGGCATGGAACAGTTGGAAATGCATGCTCCTCAGGTATTGGAAAAATTGCAGGAACTGAACGCTACCGGTTGTGTAGAGTTCCTCGCAGAGCCATATTCTCATGGTCTTGCCTCTCTCGTCAATGAGGATAGCTTTGCCAAGGAGGTTAAGCGTCAGGCTTCCAAGATCAAGGAATATTTCGGTAAGGAGCCAACTGTGCTTCGCAATTCATCACTCATCTACAGCGATGATATCGGTTTGCAGGCTTCTCAGATGGGCTTCGAAGGTATGTTGACCGAAGGTGCCAAGCATGTATTGGGCTGGAAGTCTCCACACTATGTTTATCACTGTCCGATAGCTCCAAATCTGAAGCTTTTGCTCCGTGATATCCGTTTGAGTGATGATATCTCCCTGCGTTTCAATAATAGCAGTTGGGATGGTTATCCACTCTTTGCTGATACCTATATCAATGAGATAGCAGCTTTGCCACAGGAAGAGCAGATTATCAATATCTTCATGGAACTGTCTGCCCTTGGTATTGCCCAGCCATTGTCCAGCAATATCCTCGAGTTCTTCAAGGCATTGCCAGAATGTGCTCGCCAGAAGGGCATCACCTTCTCTACACCTTCAGAGATTTGCAAGAAGATGAAGTCAGTAGGCGAGTTGAATGTACCTGATACATTGAGTTGGGTGGATGAGGAGCGTGATGTCAGCACATGGCTCGGAAATCCGATGCAGCGTGAGGCTTTCAACAAACTCTATAGTGTAGCCGACCGTGTACGTATTGCCAATGATCCTCGTATCAATCAGGACTGGGATTACTTGCAGGCAAGCAACAACTTCCGTTTTATGACTACCAAGCCAAGTAATGTAGGTCTTGACCGTGGTATCTATTCAAGTCCATTTGATGCTTTCACAAATTACATGAACATTCTGGGCGACTTCCTCAACCGAGTAAACTCTCTCCATCCAGAAATGGACAATGAGCAGCTCGATAATTACATGACCAGTGTAACCAATATGGAGGAGGAGATAGAGATGAAGGATAAGGAAATCACCCGTCTCCAGGCTAAGTTGGACAAGATAGAAAAGGAAGTAGAGAAACTGCGTGAAGCACAGAAGCCAGCCAAGGCTGCTGCAAAGAAGGCTGCTGCAAAGAAGGCACCTGCTAAGGCTACAACCAAGTCAGCAGCAAAACCTGCTGCCAAAAAAACTACTGATAAGTAAAAATGAGATTCCTCAGGAAACCCCTGAAGAAAAGAAATTATAAAACAAGAGTGTATCTTCTGACTTTTTTAGGAGATACACTCTTGTTTGAATATAAACGTATAAAAAGCGCTTCATCTGATGGAAGATGGGCGCTTTTTTATACATTTATCCGTAAACGTTTACGTTATTTTGTGTATGTATTTGCATTGACTTTTTGAGAATTTTTTATACCTTTGCGGCATAACAAACCTACATATTAACTAAGGAACCGCTTAATAACAACGGAACCAAGTCATGATGAATAAGGTGAGTTCGTATGAAAACTGAATAAAAGTGAAATTAAGTTCAGATTAAAAACTTGAAATAATAATAACCTAAAACAGAAGTTTATGTATCAACAACTGAAACGTGTCAGTATGGCACTGGCTTTAGGCTCTGTTTGTTTTGGTGCTTTTGCACAACAGAAAACAATCAAGGGTACAGTGAAGGATTCTAATGGCGAACCAATGATCGGCGTTAGTGTTGTTCCAGAGGGTATGGCAGGCTCAGGCTCTGTCACCGATTTGGATGGTAACTTTTCTATTAACGGAGTTAATCCATCAACAGTTCTCAAATTTACCTATATCGGTTACAAGGAAAAGAAAGTAAAGGTAGGTGCACAGAACTCAGTCGATATCGTTATGGAGGAAGACAACAATTCTCTGGATGAATTGGTAGTCATCGGTTATGGCGTAGTGAAGAAACGCGATTTGACAGGTTCTGTCGCTTCCATCAAGTCTGACGATCTTAAGAATGTGGCTTCATCTAATGCTATGCAGGCGATGCAGGCTAAGATTCCTGGTATGGACTTGCAGCAGTCAAGTGGTGAGTCTGGTTCTGGCGTAAGCATCAATCTCCGTGGTGCCCGTTCTATGTTGGCTTCCAATAATCCGTTGATTCTTGTGGATGGTGTGGCTTATGGTTCTACACTCGACATCAATCCATCTGATATTGAGTCTATGGAGGTATTGAAGGATGCTTCTTCTACTGCTATCTATGGTGCCCGTGGTGCCAATGGTGTTATCATCATTACTACCAAGCGTGGTAAGGCTGGTAAGACTTCAGTAGGATTCAATTTCTACAACTCTTTCAATAGTGCTACTAATGCAGCGCATTCTATGTACGGTGCAAAGGAAGTACAGCGCCTGATAGACAAGAGTGCTTATGCAACTTGGTATAAAGGTGACAAGACTTTGGAGGCTTACAATACCGTGCTTGGCAGCATCACTCCTGAAAGTGTACTGACCAATAAACTGGATGATGGTACATCTACATTCGATATTTATAATGATGGTTCTTATACTGATTGGGGCGATTTGCTCTTGAAGAACAGTACCTCTCAGAACTATGAAGTAAATGTAGCAGGTGGTAGTGATAAGACCAATTTCAATATTTCCTTGGGTGCTATGTACGACCGTGGTTTGATGAAGAACGATCAGATGAGCCGCTACAATGGTAAGGTGAATATCGACCATCGCATCAATAAGGTTGTGAAGGTAGGATCCAGCTTGCTCTTTACTTATAAGAACTGGAACCGTCGTAATTCCGGCGTTTACAACCAGGCTTTGAAGATGACCACCATTACTCATCCATATTTGACAGATGGAAGCATCAATGCCACTCCAAACCCTTGGTATGCAGCTCACTGTTCTCCATTGCTGGATGATGTGGATGGTGCTTATCAGAACAATACTGAGTCAACTCGTTTCTTCGGCAATGCTTATGTGGAAGTTGCTCCTCTGAAGGGCCTGAACTTACGCTCTATGTTTGCTGTTGATAGAAGCGACTCCCGCAATGGTTTGTATCAGGACTATCAGAGTCAGCAGAGATACCAGTCTCCTTCTACCAGCTACATCCGTCAGATCAGAAACAACTCTACCGCGATTACATGGGATAATACCATCAATTACAATACTACGATAGCAGAGAAGCATGATTTGACAGCATTGCTTGGTCATGAGTTGACCCAGACAGTGACAGAAAGTTCTACCGTGGGCGGTGATGCAGGAGCTACTCATTATTATGAGAGTGGTTACAATGATCTGTCTAAGATCCTTTCTCCTGTGACAACTTCTACCTACGTCAAGACTTCCATGTTGTCATTCTTCGGACGTTTGAACTATTCTTATGCCAGCAAGTATCTGTTGACCGCTTCACTTCGTGCTGATGGTTCATCTACTTTGGCAAAGGGTCACAAGTGGGGTTACTTCCCATCTGTAGCAGGTGGTTGGAGAATGATCGAGGAGAGTTGGTTGAAAGACCAGAAAGTATTGAGCAACTTGAAACTTCGTGCTTCTTGGGGTATTTCCGGTAATGCAGCTATTGATGCTTATTCTACATTGACATCACTGAGTGCCAATACCTATTATTACTATTTAGGCAACACAGATGTATCTGGTAAGATTCCAAGCCAGTTGGGTAATCCTAACCTGACATGGGAGAAGACCTCATCATTCAACCTTGGTCTCGACTTCGGTTTCCTTGATGGCCGTATCAGCGGTAGCATTGATTACTATTGGAACCATACCTATGATTTGTTGTTCTATAAGACAGCACCTGCATCATCATTCCCTACCGTTATCGACAATATCGGTAAGACAAAGGGACAGGGTCTTGAGATCTCTTTGATGACAGATATCGTTCGTACCAAGGACTTCGACTGGACAGCCAACTGGTCTTACTCTCATTTCAAGGATGAAATTACTGAGTTGACAGGTGGTGTTGATAAGTATGTATCTGGTACCAAGGGCTTGTTCGTAGGCAATCGTGTAAACGCATTCTATGATTACAAGGTACTCGGTGAGTGGGGTATTGGTGAGTTCGACCAGTATGTAGAAGACTTTAAGGCTGCACATGAAGGCAAGAAGCCTGGTTGCACAGGTACCAAGGGCTATGGTACACCAGGTTCTCCAAAGATTTTGGATAAGGATGGTGATGGTACTATCAGTTCTGACGACCGTGTACTCTACAACCAGGATCCTAATCATGTATTCGGTATGACCAATACATTCACCTATAAGGATTTCTCACTCTCAGTACAGTTGATGGCTCGTTTGGGCGGTTATATTTCATACGCAATGAATGAGCAGTTGAACTTTGAGTCTGCCAACTGGGGTGATGCTATCGATTATTGGACACCAACCAATACCGATGCAAAATTCCCTAACCCAGGTTTGGATACAAATTCCAGCAAGATCTGGTCAACTTACAAGTCTGCGTTCACATACGAAAAGGCTGATTACTTCAAGATTAAGGATATCACCCTTTCTTATAATGTGCCAGCTAAGTGGTTGCATACTATCGGTATGAATAAGGCTCGAGTATATTGCTCAATGAAGAACTTCATGACATGGAGTAAGATTGACAACTACGACCCAGAGCGTGGTGGTAGCATCTCATTCCCTATGCAGAAGCAGGTTGTAATCGGTCTTAATGTAGAATTCTAAAAACATCGAATCAATTATGAAAACAAAGATATTATTCATGGCAGCGGCATCTTCTATGATGTTGGGACTTACCTCTTGTTCTGATTTTCTGGAAGAAGAGAATAAAGTGGGTGAAACTGCCGGTTTGACATATAAAACTCCTGCTGGTCTGGAAGGTCTTGTAGCAAACTGCTACACCTTTGCTCGTGGCTGGTATGGTAAGGAAGCAGGTTTAGGTTTGAGTGAAATGGGTACCGACCTCTTCTATTATGGTTATGATAACAAGCAGAAGAGCCTTTGCTCCTACAATTTCAATGCAGCAGCATTGGAAAACAATGTGGCAGATAACCCTTGTCTTGATAATTATTGGGAACTTTTCTATAGTGCTACAGATGTCTGCAACAATGCCATTAAGTATGTAAATGATGCAAACTTCTTGGGTGAGGATCTGAAGAACCGTTATCTGGGTGAGGCTTATTTCCTGAGAGCTTTCTATTATTTCCACATGGTTAATACCTGGGGAGCTATCCCATATAATTCTGAACCAGTAACAGCTCAGAATTTCAATCCTACCAGAATGCCTGAGAACGAAGTGTTCGGTAAGGTGTTGGACGATTTGGATGAGTCTATCGCTAAGTTTGAGGCTGCAGGTTACAAGACCAAGGCTGATGGACGTGCCAACTATTGGGCAGCTAAGGCTTTGAGATCAAGAGTATTGCTTTATGCAGCATCCTGGTTGGGTGGCCAGTTAGGTCAGACCGTCAAGGGTGGCAATTATGATGGTAAAGACAAGAATGCTCTCTATACAGCTGCTCAGGCAGATGCAGAGGATGTTATTGATGCAAGAGATTATGCAAGTCTTGACAATGACTACAAGCATGTATGGACGATGGCTAATGAGAGCTATAATACCAATCAGGAGGCGCTCTTCGGTGTAACCTATTCTCAGGACATCAAGACCAATGCTAACTGCATTCCTTACCGTTATCGTTTGGAAGGTGGTAGCCCAATGCAGTACAACAGTTTGATTACCCGTACAGGTTATAGTCGTGGTGGTAATGCCATGTTGCTGATGTTTGTTTCTATGTGGAACAATGGCGCTAACGACTTGGGTGGTAATGGTCAGAAAGATACACAGGTGTTCTGGCGTATAGCTGCCGGCAAGACAACCATCAAGAGTAAATTAACTGGAAAGAATGTAGAATGTGGCGCAGCTTATTCTCCATACGGACGTGGATTCACCCGCTACTTGCCTTCATTGCACTTGTGGAACTTGTTGGAGAAGCATAAGACAACCGATCAGCGTTCAGAAGCAACTTTGCTTGATCACTATGATATAGCTTCACCTGATTTGGCTAAGAATTCAAAGAATTATCCAGAGTTGCAGGATACCGCTATTTACTATTGTCCAATGGATGGAGATTCTCCAGAGGGTCAGGCTATGCAGGCTTGGGCAAAGAACAGATACCGTATCCAGTTTATGGCAGGTGGTGACATCCCTGTTTACACATCTATGGATGAGGCTAAAGCCAAGCCAACAGAGGCAGCTGTGAAGACTTCTAAGGTTTATGGTGATGAACGTTACAACCTGTATAAGATTGCAGGTTGGTGCTCATTCCCTGGTATCAAGAAGTTCTTGGACGATGTTTATGATCCAAACTACCCAACTCATGACATCTCCAGCCGCGATGCTATCGTGATGCGTATCCCAGAGATGTATCTCATCAAGGCAGAATGTCAGTTGGCTCTCGGTGATGGTGGTGCAGCCATGGCAACCATCAACCAACTCCGTAAGGCGCGTGCTATCGAGGGTAAGGATAATACCTTGAGTGGTAATGCAACTATCGATACCATCCTTGAGGAGCGTGCAGTAGAGTTCTGCGGTGAGCAGATGCGCTGGTTTGATCTGAAGCGTACAGGCAAGCTTTACGAGTACGTACAGAAGTATAATGCACAGGCAGCTGACAACTTGAAGGCTGATGTCAGCAAGCATTACCTCTATCGTCCAATCCCACAGAATGAGATTGACGCTGTTCAGAACTTCACCACAGAGGTGAACAGTACGACAGGTTTCTGGCAGAACCCAGGATACTAATAGATATTTTTGGTTAGAAACACACTTGTTTTGGGCGAGCATCATCGAGGGATGGTGCTCGCTTTATTCTTACAAATCTTTTATTTTTAGAGGGTGTGTCATAAGCCATGACGCACCCTCATTTTATAAAGCATTTCCTCAAA
>USJD01000134.1 GCA_900554835.1 uncultured Prevotella sp.
ATAGCTGCATGGATGGCAACAAAAAACAGGGCATAGGTGAGGGAAACCAGATACTCGTCTGAAATGACATTCCTGATGAGGCCTAACAGGTCGTCCTTGATGCCGTATGTTCCGAAAACAATGGCAAGGAACTCGCTCAGGACATAAAGGAAAAGTGGGTTCATTCCGAAAGACAGAAACAGAACTGTTATCGGGTTCTCCTTTCTCTTTATGGTCTTTCCTTCCGCAATTATTTCACCCTTTCCTTCCGCAATTATTTCTTCCTTTCTTTTCGCATTTGTTTCACCCTTGTCAATCCATTGAATGAGCAGACTCAAGATCCAGGCAGCAAAGCCACAGGTCACGAATACATAGCTTGGACTCCATATTCTCTTGTTGATGCCGAAACCAATCAAGGAAAGGAAGAAACCAAGAATGAGCATGACAAGACCACTGATTTTCAGAAACTTGATTTTGGAATGAACGTCCTGACCTGCAATGCTGATGTATTTGCAACAGAGGAAACCTATCATCGTATGGGCGATGGCTGGCAATGTGCTCAGCAGTCCTTCGGGATCTACCGGACTCTTATGATAGAGGTGGTCGTAGCCGAAAATATGGAGATCTGCCTGGGCGATGATGTTGACAGATGCGTCGTAGGCATAACCGTTGCCGAAAGCTAAGATGCCCATATAGCCGATGATGATGCCGAGGATGATATGGATAAAGTACCGTTGGTTGATATGGATAGCCAACAGGGATACAATGCCATAACAGAGGGCTATGCGCTGTAAGACTGCCCATATACGCAGATGCGCAAAGTCTAATCCATTACCCGAACAAATCATATCAAACCAGTTGATACAGAGTCCGATAAGGAAAAGCAAGATGGTGCGTTTTGCGATTTTTCTGTAGATCATTAGCGAGGGCTTAAACTCCGTCTTTCTCAAAGACAGATAGGTGGACATACCCATCATGAAGAGGAAGAAAGGAAAGACCAGGTCGCAGGGAGTCAAGCCGTTCCACTTGCTATGCGTCAGAATATGATAGTTCTGTTCACCGCCATTGTTGACCAATATCATGAGGGCTACTGTGAGCCCTCGCATGATATCCAGAGATTTGAGTCTGATCATAGTTTTCTGAGTGTTTTATCTTGTTCTTAATTTTTTATCAGATAAGATTCGTTGTTTTTATCTGATAAACTTGATAACTTCCTTTGCCACTTCCACGCAGTCTCCTTCTGGTTGAGCACTGTAGGTGTTGTGCTGCAGAGTCCATGGTTCCTCTATAGCATACCAGTCAATTACCGGACCGCCAGGCAATGCCATTTGGAAGAGTTCGGCAGCAGTCTTGTTAGCATTCTTGCCACCGCCAAGCGCTTCGTAATCCACTTGGGTGCTGGCTTCCATCTGGTCTTCTAACGCCTTCATGTAGATGCTCCATCTCTTGTAGTAGAAGTCTTTCAGCAAACCTTGCCATTCCTTGTGTGCATAGTCTCGGAGTCCTCCCTTATCAGCACAGGTGCGGTTTCCCCATGTGGTAATCTGTACACGGGCATTCCATTCATATTGGTCTTTCTCAGCCGTAGTCTTGCCGATTTTGCGTGCCTGTCCTGTCCAATGTCCCAGACGGAATTCAGAACGGGTGCCTAAGAGTTTGTCCTGCAGGAGAATCATCTTCAGGAATCGGTCTGCATTCTTGTCAAAGTCTTTACGGGCAAAGGCATTGTAGTCGGCAATCGTCTGCAGGTACTGTTTTCTGCCCTGGTCGGCGAGAGCCTGTCGGCAGATATCCACGAGATCATATTCGTAGTTGTTGTTTCCTTTGTATTTATCAGCTACTTGTGCGAAGAGGATGGCAGCCTGTCGGGTGTCTTCCGGATCATAGTAGTTGTGCATTTTCGACCAGCTGGAAGCTTGAAAATTGTTTAATGATGGGCGTCCGCAGAAGATACTCTCATGAGGACCTTGCTGGTTGTTGCCGAGTGGACAGTTGTAGATGCTTTGTGCAAGCAGAGTCCAGGCTTTCACGATCGTATCATCGTGCACACCATATCTGGCAAAGCAGTAATCCTTGATCCATTCTTCCTTGGTCATCTTCTCCGCTCTCCAAGGCAGTTCGCTCATCAGTTCAAACATCACCGGGTTGTTTTCCGAACCTTCCATCGTAAAGCCCCAACCCTTCAGTGAAGAGATTGTGATGAGTGAAGAATTCTCTTGCTTTTGGGTGTCCGTTTTCCCTGTTGCGAGATAAAAGTTGTTGAGAAGCTGGTCCATTCTTCCATGAAGACCCACGTTTCCGCCAAAGTTCTCCAGAAGACAGAAGAGCCATTGATGCTTGCCGTATCCACCTTCCCGTTTCCAGATACTCGGACTTCCGAACATCGGACGGCATTCAGAGAATAGGTCGAGTATGAGGAGGTCGCCAACCTTCAGATTTTCTATCATCTGTGGACGTGGATTCTCGGTCCAGCCCTGAACCACCCACACAGCCTCAGGATTGGCACGCTTCATGGCATCCATCAGCACCTTTCCTGCTTTTCCGTAATCAACGGCAGCATCATCATTGCTTTCGTGGAAAGGGTCCATGGAGTAATAGGAAGCCTTACCGAAGAGACGGGTGAGTTCCTTATAATATAGGTCTGCGATTTCTGCAAATCGGGCATCCGTAGGTGATAGGTTGGCTGGGCGCTGATAACCATTCCAGCGACCGCCATCAGTCACGTTGAGTCCTAACTTTTCTTTGGCATCATGAGGCATCATACCGCAATAGCCCGGCAAGACTGGTTTCATCCCTAATTCCTTCATTCTTGCCAATATCTTCTTCTGCAATACTTCCTGCTGCTTGTACCAGTTGAGTGGCAGCGGACCGCCCCATCCCTCAAGGTTGTTCATTTCCCACCAAGCCAGGAAAGCAGGACCGGCAATGAATTTGCCGACTTCTTCCTCTGTATAGCCTAACTTGAGGAGCATGTTTCTCCATACACATTCTTCGCCTACGATGGCAAGCGGCATGTTGATGCCATGCAGAGCCATCCAGTCGATTTCTTTCTGCCAACGGTTCCAGTCCCAGAAAGCCATCGAGTAGGAGAAGGTGCAGTAGTTGAAATCGTAGCGCAATTTGAGATCTGTCTCATGGCGCTCCTTTTTCTCAACTCGTGGCAATACGGCAGGTATTTTAGCCGTCATATTGTTCCAGGAGATATGGATGCCGGCATAATGTTTGAGATACCAGTTGACGCCCACGGCAATATTCACCCAAGAGTTGCCTCGGATGATGATAGGGGATGAAGATTTCCTGCTGTTGGAGGAAGAATGAGACTTCTGGTCAATCTCAAAGAAGTCTTTGTCCGATTTTACCAGTATGGTCTGAAACTTGCGTGAAGCGCCTTTGTCAATGCGTTCCAGGATGTCATCTACAGGATTTGCCTGTATGCCCGTAACGGTCAATAGAAATAGGTAGAATAATATTTTTCTCATATACATTATATATAAATAAAGGTTTAAAATTATGATGTAAAGGTCTCATATTTGAATATAGAAAAGGTCTAAAATATAAATGTTGAAGAGTGTGTGTATCCACATTTCTCCTTCTGCTGATACACAATCTCTCCAACATTTCATAAGATTATCCTTCTCTGAAGAAATCCAGTGCTTCCTTGATTTCGTCCATGGTAGCCGTCTGGTTGATGCGGATGTCACCGATGCCTCCCAAGAGGGTGAAGTTGATGATGCCGTTCTGGTTTTTCTTATCGTGGTGCATCAGCTCTATCAGTTCATCGTAGTCATCACAGGTGATAGGCAATGTGCCGTAGTATTCCTTGATGAAACTTACGGTCTGTCTCATCTTTTCGGTAGGGAAACCTGTATGTGTGGCACTGAGATAGAGTTCGCAGATCATTCCGAAAGCAACCGCATGACCATGCAGGATAGGGTTGCGCTTCAAAGCCCAACTCTCAAAGGCATGACCGAAGGTGTGTCCTAAGTTCAGAGCCTTGCGGATACCCTGCTCATGAGGATCTTCTTCTACGATGCGTTCCTTTACCTTCACGCTGTCAGCCACCATTTGCTGCAGATGTTTCAGGTCAGGATTATCCAAATCGAAGGTAATCAGTTCCTTCCACATCTCCTCCGTAGAGATGAGTCCGTGCTTCAACATCTCGGCATAGCCAGAACAGATGTTCTCTGCATCCAGACTGCGCAGGAATTCTGTGTCGAGGATGACAAACTTAGAATCATTGAATACACCTATCTCATTCTTCAGTCCGTTGAAGTTGATGCCCGTCTTGCCGCCAACCGATGCATCCACCATAGCAAGCAGCGTGGTAGGGATATTGATGAAGTTGATGCCGCGTTTGAAGGTGGAAGCAGCAAAACCGCCGAGGTCAGTCACCATGCCGCCACCGAGATTGATGAGGCAAGAGTGTCGTGAACCGCCGCCATCGCCGAGCGATTTCCATACATGAGCTATCGTTTCCAGGTTCTTATGGGTGTCTGTAGCACCTATCGTGATGACCTGTGCATTTTTCAGCGTAAAGAATCCCTTGATGACCGGAAGACATTTTTCCTTCGTCACCTCATCGACAAGGATGAAAATCTTGTCGTGCTCGCATTCAGTGAGTGCATTGGCAATCTCACTCTCCAGATGAGTAGATATGATAATTCTCTGATTCATAACAAAAACGTTTAATAATGTTGCAAAGGTACGTTAAAAAACTGACTTATGCAGTAAAAAAATCTATTTTTTTGATTGATTACACAATATTTGGCATAAAAATAGTATTTTTGTTTAAACCTTGTATAATTATGTACGTCAAAAAGGCAAATCAAAAATAACTTATTGCAATGAAAAAATCAATTTTGATGATGCTGTTGCTTTTGGTCTCAATAGCATCGTTTGCTCAGGAACGCTTGGTAAGCGGAGCGATTATCGACCGGGATACCAAGGATCCTGTGGAGCAGGTGACCGTTCAGTTGCTCAAGACCGATAGCACCTATGTGACGGGTGCCATCAGCAACGAGAAAGGTCTTTTCCATCTGAATGCGCCAGGAAACGGCAAGTATCTTCTGAAGATTACGAGTGTAGGATATAAGCCTACCGTGAAGCGGGTGGTCATCGAACAGGACAAGAACCTGGCTTTGGGGAATGTCGTTATCGGTGCTGATGCCATCATGCTGAAAGGTGCTGTGGTTACTGCTATGGCTCAGAAAGTAACGCTCAAGGAAGATACCTTCGTATATAACTCAGCTGCCTACCGTACACCGGAAGGTTCGGTGGTGGAAGAACTCGTGAAACGTCTGCCGGGTGCTGAGGTGAGCGATGACGGTACCATCAAAATCAATGGTAAGGAGGTGAAGAAAATCCTCGTTGACGGTAAGGAGTTCATGACGGGTGATACCAAGACTGCCCTCAAGAACCTGCCTACCAGTATCATCGATAAGATCAAGGCTTACGATGAGAAGAGTGATCTCTCGAAGGTGACGGGTATTGATGATGGTGAGGAACAGACCGTGCTCGACTTCGGTGTGAAGAAGGGTATGAACAAGGGACTGATGTCTAATATCGACCTCGGTATCGGTAATAAAAATAGGTATAGTGCCCGAGGTATGGGTGGATATTTCAACAGTAATAACCGCTTCATGCTTTTCGGTAATGCCAACAATACCAGCGACCGTGGCTTCGGTGGCGGTGGACCAAGACGTGGCTTCGGTGGCGGCAATGGTTTGAATGCAAGCAAGATGCTGGCTGCCAACTATAATTATGAGGAGAAAGATAAATTCAAGATTAATACATCTCTTCGCTGGAATCACAGTGATGGTGATGTCTGGAGTCGTCGTTCCAGCGAGAACTTCTTGGGAAGCAGTTCCTCTTTCTCCAACAGTTTGAGCCAGAGTTTCTCTCGCAGTGACAGTTGGAATGGTAATATCCGTCTGGAGTGGATGCCGGATACCATGACCAACATTCTCTTCCGTCCTTCTATCTCATGGACTACCAATGATAGTCGCAGCACGGGTCTTTCTGCATCGTTCAATCAGGATCCGTACCAGTATTCCGATGACCCTCTTTCTGATGAGGGCATAGAAAAGATGGATGAAGTGGATGCCGCGGTCAACAGACAGAAGTCTGTAAGCCTGAGTAATTCCAAGAACAATAACATCCGTGGCATGCTCCAGTTGAACCGCAAGCTCAATAATAAGGGACGTAACGTAACCCTCCGCATGGATGCCAAATATACCGATAAGGACAGCAAGAGTATCTCCCTGCAGAATGCCCAACTTTATCTGGTACAGAATGAAGCAGGCTTGGATTCCACATATCAGACCAACCGCTATAATCTGACTCCTTCCAAGGATTACAGTTACAGTGCGCAGGCCACCTATAGCGAACCGCTCTGGAAGGCCACCTTCCTCCAGTTCAGTTATAAGTTCACCTACAGTTACTCCAAGAGTGACCGTAGCACCTACGATTTCAGCAAATACAGTTTTGATGGAATCACTCCTCAATATGGAGCGTGGGGCAATTACCTCGGTCGTCTGGATGGTGAACTGGGTGATTATAGAGATGATAAGTTGAGCCGCTATTCAGAGTATAAAAACTATACCCATGATATTCAGGTGATGATGCGCTTCATCCGTCAGAAATATAATCTGAACTTCGGTGTGATGATCCAGCCTCAGCGTTCCAAGTTCATACAGGATTATCAGGGCAAATATGTAGATACGGTGCGCACGGTGACCAACGTCAGTCCGACCCTCGATTTCCGTTACCGATTCTCCAAGATGAGCAATCTGCGTGTCAACTATCGCGGAACGACTTCACAGCCAAGCATCTCTCAGTTGCTCAACATCGTAGATGATAGCGACCCGCTCAATGTCTCTATGGGTAATCCGGGTTTGAAACCTTCGTTCACGCAGAACTTCCGATTGTTCTACAACAATTTCGTTCAGAATCATAACAAGGGTGTGATGACCTATATCAACTTCTCTACGACCAGCAACAGTATCAGCAATAAGGTGACCTATGATGCAAGTACAGGCGGTAGAATCACCAAACCTGAGAATATCAACGGTAACTGGAATGTGCAGGGCGCTTTCATGTTCAACTGTTCTATCGACAGTGCAGGTGTATGGAATATCAATACCGATACCCATTTGGGTTATAATCACTATGTGAGTTATCTGAGTCTTGACAAGTCGCAGGATTCCCAGAAGAATACCACTCAGAATACCACATGGAATGAGCGTCTCTCTCTGAGTTATCGCAATGACTGGTTGGAATTGTCACTTGATGGAACATTGGCTTACAATCATGCCAAGAACAAGTTGCAGCCAAACAGCAACCTCGATACCTGGCAGTTCTCTTATGGACCTTCGATGACATTGACCGCTCCTTGGGGCACAAGTTTGAATACCAGCCTTTCCTGCAGCAGTCGCCGCGGATATTCCGATGAGTCGATGAATACAGATGAGTTTGTATGGAATGCCCAAATTTCACAGGGATTCCTGAAGGGTAAGCCTCTCACTGTGATGCTTCAGTTCTACGACCTGTTGCACCAGCAGAGCACCTTCTCCAGAGCGATTTCATCCATTTCCCGTACGGATACGGAATACAATGCCATCAACTCTTATGCGATGCTTCACGTAGTATATCGCATGAACCTCTTCGGAGGCAAGGATGCACGCAAGGGAAATCGCGAGGAAGGACCAGGTGGACGCCCTGATTTCCGTGGTCGCCCATTTAATGGAGGTGGTCGTCCAATGGGTCCTCCTCCAGGACGTTTCTTTTAAAAGAATCTTTTAGAAGATAACTGAACTATCGAATCTTTAAGAGACGATAAGAATATGATTTAGGTATGGCTTTATAAAAGCTGAACAGCCGCTTTCTCATGGATTTGAGAAGCGGCTGTTCTTATTTTTTAGTTGGCTTGATCCAATATTTAGTTGGCTTGCTCCAACTTGTTCTGTGCGATGATTTCCTCAGCTCGTTTGAGCGCCTTGCTGATATGGTCGGTGATATTTTCCTTGCCGAGCATATTGTAGAAACCAGCGTGCTCCAACTGGAAGTTTACCTTCTCGCAAACACCGGAGAGAACGATCTGGATATTTTCCTTCTGACTCATTTCGCAGAGGTTGGTGAGGTTGTGAATGCCAGTAGAATCCACGAAAGGAACCTTGCGCATACGGATGACGCGTACCAGCGGGCGATCACCGAAGGCAGCCATCACTTCCTCAAACTTATTGCCGGCTCCGAAGAAGAAAGGACCGTTGATCTCATATACCTCCACACCCTTAGGGATGGTATAGTGTTCCAGGTTGGTAGAAAGGAAGTCAAACTCCTTGTTGAGGTCAATCTCATCATCGGTAATAGCCTTTACGTCGGTCGTCTCAGACATACGTTTCATGAAGAGCAGACAGGCGATAATCAGTCCCACCTCGATAGCTACGGTAAGGTCGAAGATGATGGTGAGGAAGAAAGTAATCAGGAGCACAGTAACGTCGCTCTTAGGATTCTTCATCAGTGCTAAGAATGAACGCCAGCCAGACATACCGTAAGAAACAACTACCAATACACCAGCCAGACAAGCCATAGGGATAAACTTAGCTAATGGCATCAGGAAGAGGAAGATGAACAGCAAGACGACGGCATGGATGATACCAGCCACAGGAGTCTTACCACCATTATTAATATTGGTCATCGTGCGGGCGATGGCACCTGTAGCAGGAATACCGCCGAAGAGAGGAGAGGCGATATTGGCCAATCCCTGTGCCACCAGCTCTGTATTGGAATCGTGGTGGTCGCTAATCACACCATCTGCCACAGTAGCAGAAAGCAGACTCTCGATGGCACCGAGGATAGCGATGGTGATGGCAGGAGATACCAGGCTCTTGATGGTTTCCCAGTTGATTTCAGGCACCTGTGCCGCAGGCAGTTCGTTGCTGATAGAGAAACGGTCTCCGATGGTCTCGATGCTTGTCACACCGGCATATTGTTTCAGGATGAGCGCTACTACCGTCATCAGGATAATGGCGATGAGCGACCCCGGAATCTTCTTGCTGAAACGAGGAGTGATGGCAATGACAATCACGCTCACCACACCGATGAGGGCACACCAAGGGTCGATGGTATCGAAACTCTGGAAATAAACGCCCCATTTCTCGATAAAGTCAGAAGGATTGCTGGCTAAGGTCAAGCCAAAGAGATCCTTGATCTGTGTGGTGAAGATGGTAACGGCGATACCACTGGTAAATCCCACTACGATCGGGTAAGGAATGTACTTGATGATGGTGCCGAGTCGGAGCAGTCCGAAGAGTACCAAGAAGAGACCCGCCATCAGTGTGGCGATGGTCAGTCCCTCCATGCCATACTTCTGGATGATGCCATAGATGATGACGATGAAGGCTCCCGTAGGACCACCAATCTGCACTTTGCTTCCACCGAAGATGGAGATGATGAGACCTGCTACAATGGCGGTGATGATACCCTTTTCAGGGGTCACGCCAGAAGCGATACCGAATGCGATGGCCAGAGGCAGGGCTACGATACCAACGATGATACCTGCCATGAGGTCAGACATGAATGTTTTCTTGTTGTATGTCTTTAAACAGGAAAACAAACTCGACTTAATTGCTAATGCCTTCATTTGAAAGTTTTAAAATATATGTAATTAATCTTGTTATCCGTTAAAACGTGTGCAAAGGTACTATATTTTTTTTAATTGGCAAAATGTTTTTCTGAGTTTCTCCCTTTTCTGTAATAATATTCTTCTTAGTATGGTAATATTCTTCTTATTATGGTAATTGTGCGCCCGCACACGCAGGCATGGGCAGGCATG
>USJD01000135.1 GCA_900554835.1 uncultured Prevotella sp.
CAGAGCAAGCACTATGACATCAACCCAATCATCGACCGCGTAGGTGGTGGTGACTCTTTCTCTGGCGGTTTGATCCACGGTCTCTTGACTAAGGATACTCAGGCTGAAGCTTTGGAGTTTGCTGTAGCAGCTTCTGCATTGAAGCACACTATCCCTGGCGACTTCAACTTGGTTTCTGCTGACGAGGTAGAGAGCCTTGCTGGTGGTAACGCTAATGGTCGCGTTCAGCGATAAATGAAGTGAAGAGGGAAGAGTGAAGAGTGAAGAATTTATTTGCTCTTCCTAATTTAATATTTAACATTTAACATTAAAATAAAAATGGCAAAGTTTAGCAAAATGCAGGTCATGGCAGCTATGAAAGAGACTGGTATGGTTCCTGTATTCTTCAATAAGGATATTGAAATTTGCAAGAACGTCATCAAGGCTTGTTACGAGGGTGGCGTACGTGTATTCGAGTTTACTAACCGTGGTGATTTCGCTCACGAAATCTTCGGTGAGTTGGTAAAGTGGGCTGACAAGGAGTGCCCTGAGATGATTCTTGGTGCTGGTACAGTGGTTGACGCTGGTACTGCTTCTCTCTACCTCCAGTTGGGTGCCAACTTCATCGTAGGTCCTAACTTCAACCCTGATATTGCTCCTGTTTGCAACCGTCGCCTGGTTCCTTATTCTCCAGGTTGTGGTTCTGTAACTGAGATCAACAATGCTCAGGCTGCAGGTTGTGATGTAACTAAGGTATTCCCTGCAGGTAATGTAGGTGGTCCTTCATTCGTTAAGAATGTAATGGCACCTTTGCGCTGGAGCAATATCATGGTTACTGGTGCTGTAGAGCCAACTGAAGAGAACTTGACTCCTTGGATCAAGGCTGGTGTTCTCTGTGTAGGTATGGGTTCTAAGCTCTTCCCTAAGGAGACTGTAGCTGCTGGCGACTGGGCTGCAGTTACTGCTAAGTGTAAAGAGGCTCTTGGCTATATTGCCAAGGCTCGTGGTTAATCTGCAAATTGATGGCTTAGTGGCCACTTTTAAAGATATATATAAGTTCAGCGCCTCCATCTTGATGATGTTGGCGCTGTTTTTCTATTCAGCTTGTGGTCCTTCTCATAAGCAGGAGGTGGACCGGTTGAATACTCTTTCTTATGCCTATCACTATCGTAACCTTGATTCTACTAAGATGTTGGCACAGAAAGCTTTAGCTCTTTCTGATGACTATAGCGCCGGATATGCTGAGGCTTGCAATAACTTGGCATTCGTAGAGATGGCAAAGATGAACTACAAGGAGGCTCGCCGATGGCTCGGTCTTGTGGAAGAAAAGAGCAACAACCAACTGGAGCTTCTCATTGCTGATGTGCAGATGATGCGCATCTGTCAGCGGGAATCTCACAACAAAGATTTTTATTCCTATCGCGAGAAAGCGATGGTGCGATTGCGCCGTTTGGGCGAGGAGGCTTCCAATCTGCCACCCCGTGAGCGCCGACGTGCCACCTATGCTCATAGCGAATTTGATATCGTTGATGCCACTTATTGTTATTACGTCGGTCTGGAAGAACCGATGTTGAAGGCTCTGAACGATATTGATGCGGATGCACTTGAAGCAGATACTGCCCAGTATCTCAACTATCTATATAATATCGGGTCGGGTGGTGCCATCACCAATGGTACGTCTGAACAGATAGCCCAGACGGAATTTGACTATCTGATACAGTGCTATATGTTGGCTTCAGCCGGACGAGTTGTCATGCCTGATGGAACGATGGTTGGCGGTTATCCTTACTGGCAGGCTAATGCCCTTCAGTCTATCAGTGAACATCTGCAGAAGGCCAAGATGCGGGATTTTCTCATCCGAAACAACTTGCCGGCTATCCAGTATCTGAATGTAGAACAGATGCCGGATACGCTCTTAGCGGGTAACTTAGCTCAGCGTGCGCTGAACCTTTTCATCTTCTATGGTGATACCTACCAGATAGCAGGCGGTTACCGTACATTAGCTGAATGTTACTTCGCTATAGAGGATTATAATTCTGCAGGCGACTGTCTGCTCCGTGCCCTGCAAGTGAGCAAGAATATCAAGTCAGCTCCCGATTTGGTGGCCTCTATTCGTGAACGACTTTGTTTGGTATATTCAGCGCTCGACAATAAACAGCAGAGTGATTACAACCGTAATATCTATCTTGACTTGCAGGAGCGAACCCGACAGGACAAGCAGTTGGAGGCACGTGCTGCCTTGCTTGATGATAATGCGCTGCAGCTTAATCTCATCATATCAGCGGTGCTCGCCATGATATTGCTCGTGGTCATCCTCCTGTATCTCTTCGACCGTATGCGTAGAAGAAAGATACAGTCTAAACCGCTGTCTTCCCTGCTTGAACCTTTAGAGCAGTGGAAACAGCGTAATGCTCAGTATATCAATGATATAAACGAAAGAAAAGAAGAATTGGATGAAGAGATAGCCATCGCCCGTTTGCATCTCGCTGACAATAAAAAACGTAATCTAGAACAGCGTGCCAAGGTATCTTTAGTACACAGTATTACGCCTTTCATCGACCGCATGATTCATGAGGTGGATAAGTTGGCAGAGGATGATGAAAGTACCCCGGATGAGGTAAAACAGGAGCGGTATGAGTATATCTCAGAACTGACGGATAAGATCAACCAGTATAACACCATCCTGACCAACTGGATTCAGATGCGACAAGGAACTTTGAATCTCCGTATCGTCTCTTTCCCTCTCCAACCGCTTTTCGATATTGTAGCAAAGGGCAAGATGGGTTTCCAGATGAAGAAGATAGAACTCGATGTGCAGCCAACTGCAGCTAAGGTGAAGGCAGACCGCACCCTGACGCTCTTTATGATCAATACAATAGCCGACAATGCACGAAAGTTTACTCCTGCTGGAGGTAAGGTTACTGTTTCTGCAGAGGAACATGATAAATACGTAGAAATCGTCATCGCAGATACCGGTAAGGGAATGGATGAGGAACAATTGGCTCATGTATTCGATCGAACCTATACGGGCGGTCATGGCTTCGGACTCCTCAACTGCAAGGGTATCATCGAGAAATATAAGAAGGTGAGCAGTATCTTCAATATCTGTCATATTGAGGCAGAGAGCGAAGTGGGAAAGGGTAGTGTGTTCCGTTTCCGACTGCCTAAGGGAATCGGACGGATGATTGTTGGTGCTATTCTTTTGTTGGCATCATCCGTGTCGTCTTTTGCATCCCAAATACATCAGCATACCCAGGCTACCGGAAAGGTTTCCCGAGAACTCACTCTGGCTGATGCCTTTGCCGACAGTGCTTATTATAGCAATATCAATGGTACATACCAGCGTACCTTGGCATTTGCAGATTCTGCCATCTACTATCTCAACCAGCATTATCTGCGCCAGTATCCGCAGGGTAAGAATCTGATGGTGAGCAGTCCAAAACTCTCTCAAGCTGCCGAACTGAAATGGTTTGCTGATAGTTTGAAGACCGACTACAGCATTATTCTCGACATCAGAAATGAGAGTGCGGTGGCTGCGCTTGCCTTGCATCAATGGACTTTGTATGATAGAAACAATAAGGTTTATACCAAACTCTTCCGGGAACGGAGTACAGATAACACACTGCCTGAGTATGTCCGCACGATGAAGAGTTCGGAAAACTCCAAGACGGTAGCTGTCATCCTGCTCTTTCTCCTGTTGTTGCAGTTGCCGATAGCCTACTATCTGCTCTATTATCGCCATGTGGTGACCTATCGCTTTGCGGTGGATCGCATCCGTGATATCAATCTTCTGTTGCTCAGCGA
Organism: uncultured Prevotella sp.; assembly: GCA_900554835.1. Taxonomy (GTDB): domain Bacteria; phylum Bacteroidota; class Bacteroidia; order Bacteroidales; family Bacteroidaceae; genus Prevotella. Next base: position 3,784 of record USJD01000135.1, read on the forward strand.
CCAGTCTGTACCGGAGAAGTTGAAGCGCATCAGGGAAATATGGAGTAAGAAGTCCCGGCATTCCCGTGTCAATCTCCGTTTGGATGAGGTAGTGCATGAGATAGAGGAAGAACTGAAACGTGGACTGGACTTATCGAATGGCAAGGAAGCAGACAATCAACTGTTGGAAGATGAGTTGAGACGGGTGCGATTTGAGAATGATCGTTTACACGTATCTAATTCTGTATTAGATAATTGCCTCTCTACGTTGAAGCATGAAACGATGTATTATCCGTCACGTATCCGGCAGTTGATAGAGGCATCCCCCGATGATGTAGCTTCTCTGAAAGAATTGGTAGATTACTATAAATCCATCTATCTGATGCTGAGTGCGCAGGCGATGGAACAGGTGGAAACCAATCTGAAGTGTGATGCAGCGCTGAAGGATGATCTCTTCCGACTGATACAGGAAACCGTGAAGGATCTTGCCAAGGCGCATGGTATTGCCATCACTCAAGTGAAACCGGAAATCAAATCTGTGCATACGGCTTATGCTACCTGCCAGTTTGTCTTCTCTGGATTGAGATATGACGACTCCTTGCATCATCTCCTTTTCACTCCGCTCACTGTGGATATGAGATTCTTAGTTTGCCGTCAGATTGTGAGGGAGATGGGAGAAACGACCAATCTTCGTGGCTGCGGTATCCAGGCAAAGCCTTCTGATGAAGGATTTCTGCTCATTGAGGTGGTATTGCCAGAGATGTTAGTATAGAAAACATAAATTCAACATAGACTAAAATAAACGACGATGGACAATTTTAAAGTAATCATAGTAGAGGATGTACCTTTGGAACTGAAAGGTACGGAAGGAATTTTCAAAAACGATATACCTGAAGCTGAGATTATCGGAACTGCTGATAGTGAGGTAAGCTATTGGAAACTCATCAAACAGCAGTTGCCAGACCTCGTGCTTCTCGATCTTGGCTTAGGCGGTTCCACCACAGTAGGTGTAGAAATCTGCCGCTATACCAAGGAACAGTACCCTAACGTAAAGGTATTGATTTTCACGGGAGAAATCCTGAATGAGAAGCTCTGGGTGGATGTACTTGATGCAGGTTGCGATGGTATTATCCTGAAGAGTGGGGAACTCCTGACCCGTGGAGATGTGGCTTCCTGCATGAGTGGTAAGAAGATGGTTTTCAATCAGCCTATTCTACAGAAGATAGTGGAACGTTTCAAGAGAAGTGTCAATAGTCAGTTGATGCGCCAGGAGGCTTTGGTCAATTATGAGATTGACGAATATGACGAGCGCTTCCTTCGCCATCTCGCCCTCGGTTATACCAAGGAGCAGATTACCAATCTGCGAGGCATGCCTTTCGGCGTGAAGAGTTTGGAAAAGCGACAGAACGAACTGGTACAGAAACTCTTCCCTGACGGCAACAATGGTATGGGCATCAATGCTACCCGTCTGGTGGTAAGAGCCTGCGAACTTCGCATCTTAGATATCGACAATCTTGAGGCTGATCCAGAATAAGCTGCGGCATCAAGAAAGATATAGAATAGGATTTAATCAGGAAAAGAATAGAGAGAACGATGAAGAAAATGAAGGTGTTTTCGTATTTGGCTTTAGGTTTGGGCGTGGCGCAAATCCTGCTGATGCTGACTTCGTGGCTGTTGACAGCTGCGATGCCGGAGGATTATAACCGTTCGCTCTTGAGTTCTGAGGGCATCCGCTGGTTCTTCGGTCAGTTCCAGGATAATTTGGCTTCGCCCGTATTAGTGTGGCTGGTGTTGGGTGCTATCGCCTATGGAGCTTTCAGTAGAAGTGGGATTGTTCATTATAAGCCAGATGAATATCGTCAGCGCTTTGCGATGGGCGTGGCAAGTTTCGAGTTGGGTGTGTTTGTGATTATCATGCTGGCACTCACCCTGCTGCCTCATGCCATCCTGCTGAATGTGATGGGCGGTCTCTTTCCCAGCAGTTTTACGCAGAGCATCATACCTTATACAGCCTTTGCTGTAACCGTAGTCTGCTGCAGTTTCGGTGTTATCAGTGATAACCTGAAGGGAGTGGAGGATATATTCCGCAGTATGTCGTATGGCATTTCTAAGGTATCTCCTCTTATTGTGCTCTATGTTTTCGCCGCCCAGTTGTTCTATTCTGTTCTGTATCTGATATAAGAGCAGTTTTTTGAATAAATTATCAAACGTTTTTTTTATATAACGAAATGAGGCTTCCCGTATTCTCCGTTGCAGGAGAAAGGGGAAGCCTCTGTAAATAACTCTCTATTGGTTCTTTTACCTATGTTGAACCTATTGAACTTTCATCTTTTACTATACTCAATTTTTCAGCATGGTAAATGTTCCGCATTTTCTTGATTTTATAACTCTTTTGTTTTTACTTATATCTTATGAATTTTTGTTTCCAAATTATCTGCGTCCTCCGAAACTGCCGTGAGAACCACCACCATTACTTCTTGTAGGTCCACCAACAGAGCGGTTGCCACCACCGAAGGAACGAGAACTGTTTCCGAAAGAAGCACCACCGTTTCCTGGATTAGAACGAGGGGTGAAACTTCTGGATGGGCTGGTGGTATTGCCACTGCCAAAGCTGCGCATCATAGAAGAACCATTACCGAAGCTGCCTCCACGGTTGCCACCGAAAGAACCACCAGGTCTGCTGTTGTTTGATGGATTTTCGCGAGTAACGGTAGTACGGGTACTGCTCTGGCGATTACCGAACTGACGGTTCTGGTTGCCGAAGCTGCTGCCACTCTGGTTGCCGAAACCACTATTATTCTGTGGTCTGTTCACACTCTGAGGGCGGTTGTCGTTGTTACGGTTCATATTTCCGAAACTCTGACCATTGCCACGACTCATGTTTCCGAAGCTCTGACTATTGCCACGACTCATGTTTCCGAAGCTCTGACCGTTGTTGCGGTTCATGTTACCATTATTTCGGTTCATATTTCCGAAACTCTGTCCACGTCCGAAATCTCCTCTGTTGAAACCGTCACGCATACCAACTCTTGGATAACCTCCTGGGCGAGGACCACCGAATTCACGTCCGTGATACCAGCTTCTACCACCATTCATTCTCCAACTGTGACCTCCACGATAGGAAACGTAGAAGTGAGGGCGACCGAAGTAGAAGTAGTCGCGGTGAGGATATCTGGCGTAGATGCCGAAATGCCAGTAACCAGCGTCCCAGTAGAGAGGGCGATAGAAATATGAGGCATTGATGAATGTACGATATTGCCAGTCCAGGAGGATATAGCTCAAGTCCATATTGCGCTGTCTCCAGTAGATTCCGTAGAGGTCATCCACGGTATTGACACTCATCAGATAATCGAGGTTGGTTTCGTAAGCAGCCTCATACTGATCGTCTGTGAGGTTCAGCTCGTATGCCATTTTATCTGTCAAGAAGAGAGCTTGCTGGCGAGCCTGCTCGTAACTCATTGCAGATGCAGTAGTGAAGGTCATTGTGACCATTGCTACAAGGGCTAATATAAACTTCTTCATAATCATATCTCTTTATAAGTTAGACTTCTTGTTTTATTTCTGCTGCAAAGATACGGCGAAATATCTGGCTGCGGAAAGGTTTTTCCCTAAAGAGGTAGGGGAAATTCCCTAAAGGTCATTATCTTAATATAATAACTTATACCTTATATATAATAAAAGGCGAAAAATTCCGTTATAATAAAAACTTTCGAAAGTAATTATAGATGAAATTTTATCAGACTAAAAAGAAAAAAGCGCTTGCCTTTGGTGCATTCCTGCTTTTACCTCTCTCTGTTTCTGCCCAGTATCTTTGGCAGGAGGATGTAGATCCGGGTAAACTGGACCTGGGCAAGGACATTCATTACAATGTAGAGATGCAGGGTTCTTTCTCCAAGGGTAAGACTCCGCTTTGGCTCAATGCCAATAAGCATGGACTCAGTTCGCTGGAGAAGAACAACGGTTATCTCCGTGGTAGTGTCATCCGTCCGTTGGGTACTGATTCTGCCCGTCGTTGGGGCATCGGATATGGCTTAGATGTGGCAGCACCGATTCATTATACGAGTAATGTAGTAGTTCAGCAGGCTTTTGTGGAAGCTCGCTGGCTGCATGGTGTGCTGAGTATTGGTGCCAAGGAGTATCCGATGGAACTGAAGAATCAGACTTTGAGTAGTGGTAGCCAAACTTTGGGTATCAATGCTCGTCCTGTTCCTCAGGTTCGCCTGGCTTTACCTGAGTATTGGACCCTTCCTTTTGCCAATCATTGGTTAGCTATTAAGGGACATATTGCCTATGGTAAGATGACCGATGAGAACTGGCAGCACGATTTTACCCAGCGCCAGTCCAAGTATGCTGATGGTGTGCTCTATCATAGCAAGGCGGGATATCTGAGGATAGGTAATGAAGGCTATTTCTTTCCGCTGAGCGTGGAGTTGGGACTGGAAATGGCAGCTGAGTTTGGAGGAACGCCGTATACTTATGTAGATGGGGAGATGAAAGCTATTCCTACAGAGGGTGGTCTGAAAGGTATGTGGCATGCATTTATACCAGGAGGTTCTGATTCTACAGATGGTGCTTATGGCAATATTGCAGGTAATGTGTTGGGAAGTTGGGTGTTCCGAATTAATTATGATGCCGATTTCTGGAAACTTGGAGTTTATGGTGATCATTTCTTTGAAGATGATAGTCAGTTGTTCTTTCTTGACTATGATGGTTATGGGGAAGGTGACGAATGGCTTGTAGAAAAGAAGCGCAAATACTATCGTTATAAACTCAAGGATTTCATGCTTGGTGCAGAGTTAAACCTGAAGTATGGCACTTGGTTGCGCAACATCGTTTTCGAGTATATTTATACCAAATATCAGAGTGGTCCGATTTATCACGACCATACCACAGAGATTTCTGACCATTTAGGAGGTATTGATGATTATTATAATCATGGTTCATATCCTGGTTGGCAGCATTGGGGACAGGTGATGGGTAATCCGCTTTATCGTTCTCCTTTGTATAACGAAGATGGGCAGCTATATATCGAAAATAATCGCTTTGTTGCTTATCACCTTGGTTTTGATGGTCAACCGTCTGATCGTTTGAGCTATCGAGTGCTTGCCACTTACCAAAAAGGATGGGGAACGTATAATATGCCGTTCAACAAAATGCATCATAATGTGAGTTTCTTGGTTGAGGGTGCTTATCACTTTAACCATGATTGGAAGGTAAGAGGTGCTTATGGTATGGATTTTGGAAGCGACCAGATGTTGGGTCATAATGCTGGTTTCCAACTCACTGTCAGCAAATCTGGTATTTTCAAACTTTAATCGGATTAAATGAATATGTTTATGAAAAGATATAGAGTCCTTCATATTGCTTTTGTGGCTCTCATCGGTACATTTGTGATGGTTTTCTCTTCTTGCGAAATGGAAACCAGCAAAAATGGTGATTTGGATGGGTACTGGCATTTGGAAAGCATCGACACGTTGGAGAATGGCGGGACCTGTGATTTCTCTGCTCGCAAGGTGTTCTGGGGAATAGAGCATAAATTGATTCTCATTAAGGATTTGGAAGTAGGTCCTTTTGATGGCTTTTATATGAGATTCGATCAGACTGGCGATAGTTTGTTGATTCCTAAGGCTTATCGCAAGAACCAGAATTATGGTGAGGGCGATGATGATGCTCCTATCTCGGCTGATGATATGGAAGATTTGCGTAAATATGGAATCAACAATCTTCCGGAAGGCTTCGCTAAGGAAGCACTCAGCGGTAGCAAGATGATTCTTCGTTCGAAGACCTTGAGATTGAAATTCAAGAAGTTCTAAACGGCTTCTTATTTCAAAGATATTCAAAAGTCGGATTGATGTCAAAGTCAGTTCGACTTTTTTGTTGCTTTCTGAAAGTGTTATTTGCTTTTCCATTTATTTCATTTTTTGTTTGTTATACCAAATTCTGCCACTTCAAGTTCTGAAGGACGCTGCAAAGTTACAGTTTCTCCGGCACTCACTTATCCCTTTTGATGCTTTTCTATCCCTTTCTATCCCTTTTGATGCTTTTC
>USJD01000136.1 GCA_900554835.1 uncultured Prevotella sp.
AGGACCGACAGCGTCCATGATAATCTTCTCTGCCCAGAGTGGGAACATACCGAGACCTGCAACGCAGGCGATAAGACCTGCTACAGCGATACGCTCGTCCCAGGTAGCATCGTGGAGCTTCTCCAACTTTGGATTAGGAACCTTCTGATAAAGAATCTTACCTACACAACGCAAGATGTAAACCGCTGTTACTACGATAGAAGTACATGCGATGATGGTACATACACGATGGAACATATCTGCATTCTGGAAAGCACCTACGAAGATGGTCATCTCGGCTACGAAACCTGAGAAACCTGGCAAACCGAGGTTAGCCAAACCTGCTACAGCATAACCTACTGAGAGGAATGGGATAATCTTCATCAAACCACCCAAGTAGCGAACGTCACGTGTACCAGCCTGATGATAAATCATACCGATAACGGCGAAGAAGAGGGCTGTCATCAAACCGTGAGACAACATCTGGAGAATAGCACCAGTTGCAGCTGTCTCGGTCATCATACAGAGTGCGAAGAGCACCATACCACAGTGAGATACTGAAGAGTAAGCGTTGATGTACTTCAAGTCGGTCTGTACACAAGCTGACAAAGCACCATAAACGATTGAGATGGTTGTCAATACCAAGAACACCTTAATCCAGAAACCATGAGTAGCTGCTGGCAAAAGGAACATAGCGATACGGAAGCAACCATAACCACCCAACTTCATCAATACACCGGCATGCAACATAGATACGGCTGTTGGCGCACTTGCGTGACCATCAGGAGACCATGTATGGAATGGGAACAAAGCTCCAAGAATACCGAAACCGATAAAGAGCAATGGGAAGAATACATTCTGAACGCCCTCAGGAATAGCGTGAGCACCATTGGTATGGTGAGCGATATCCAGAATTTCGAATGTCTGAGCACCACTATAGAAATAGATACCCAAGATACCGATAATCAAGAGAGCAGAACCTCCCATCAACATCAAAGTCAACTTCATAGCAGAATACTCCTTTGCACCACTACCCCATACACCGATGAGGAGATACATAGGAATCAGCGCAACCTCATAGAACATGAACATGGTGAACATGTCGATAGAGATGAAGAAGCCATATACACCGATGCTCAAGAGAGTGAACCAGAGGAAGTATTCCTTCTTCATTGGCTCCATCTGCCAAGAAGCAAATGTACCGGTGAACACAATGATGGAAGTCAGAAGAATCATCACTACAGAAATACCATCCACACCGAGTGAATAGTTGATGTGCAAAGGTTCAAACCAAGGCACACTGTAAGTGAAGAGCATAGGAACCTGGTCTGCTGGCATTGTCTCACGAGCCTCGAGAAATGCAAACACCAAATAGATGGAGAGACCGAGCAATACGCTGGCACCTGCTACCATCACACCACGAACCTGCTTATCGTTGCGAGCCAACCAAAGGCCAAGCAACATCAGGAGTGGTACTATGACGAATATACTTAAATTCATTTCTTTTCTATTTACTTAATTGTGAGACATTCATTAAAGAAGAGCGAGCAGACACAGGGTCAATGCCACTGTACCGGTGAGGAACCAGATAGCATAGCTGCGTACATCGCCACTCTGCCATGGACGGATAGTCTCGCCTGCCTCCTGTGCACCCCAAGCCATGAAATTGAAGGTACCATCGATGACACGACGGTCGAACCATGCAATAGGCTTTGAGAACAAACCAAAGACAATCTTATGTGTAAAGAACTGCCAAGCATCATCAATATAGAAACGATTCAAGGCTGCCTTGTGCAACTTAGGCATCTTCTTAGCCAAACCGTCTGCCAATGGAGTCTTCTTTGGTGCATACATATAAGTAGCAAGAGCAATACCGATAATAGCAACAACGATAGAGGTGCATGCCACCTGGGTATCGATGTGAATATCATAGCTCTGACCTGTAGCAGAAACGAAGTGACCGAAAGGAATCATACCGCAAACACAAGAGATTGCTGCGAGGAATACCAATGGACCCCACATTACAAAAGGAACTTCCTGTGGTTTACGACGGTTCTCTGGATCCAACTCATAATAGCTCTGTCCCCAGAAGATAACATAGTAAAGACGGAACATATAGAATGCTGTCATACCAGCTACTACTGTCATAAACCAGCCCATGAATGGAGAGAACTGGAAGCAAGCAGTAATGATCTCATCCTTAGAGAAGAAACCTGCGAATGGAGGAATACCTGCAATCGCCAAGCAACCGATGAGGAAGCAGATGTTGGTAATAGGCATGTACTTGTGCAAACCACCCATGTACTCCTTGAAGTTGCTGCCGATGATGACGATGATGGCACCAGAGCAGAGGAAGAGCAATGCCTTGAACATAGCGTGGGTAAACAGGTGGAAGATACCAGCCATGTAACCCAAACCACCATGATGGTTATCTACAGCAAAGCAAACACCCAATGCAACGAGCATGTAGGCAATCTGAGAAATAGTAGAGAAAGCCAAACCACGCTTGATATCGCGCTGGCAGCAAGCTACTGCTGCTGCATAGAATGCTGTGAAAGCTGCAATATAAGCTACGTAGTGAAGTGTGTTAGGAGCATACTCTACCCAGATTGGGAAGAGGCTGGCAACCTGATAAACACCAGCTACAACCATGGTAGCAGCGTGAATCAACGCAGATACAGGAGTTGGACCCTCCATCGCATCTGGCAACCAGATGTGCAATGGGAACATCGCACTCTTACCGGCACCACCGATGAACATGAGGAACAACGCTGTTGGCATTACCCAAGCTGCACCTGCCAAAGCAGAGTTGAGCTCTGGCTGAGCATTCAAGTCGTAGTTGAAGGTTCCTACGTAGAAGCTGTAGAACAGGATACCGATCAAGAAGAAGAGGTCAGCGAAACGAGTTACGATGAACGCCTTCTTGCTGGCATGTACTGCTGCATGCTTTGGATAATAGAAACCAATAAGCAAGTATGAGCAGACACCCACCAACTCCCAGAAAAGATACATCTGGAAAATATTGGTAGCTACTACCAGACCCAACATAGACATGGTGAAGAGACTCAGATAAGCGTAGAAACGCTGCATACCCTTCTCATAACCCTCAACCTTGTAATTCTCATCACGCTCAGCCATATAACCGAAACTGTAGATGTGAACCATGAAGCTGACGGTGGTAATCACGATGAGCATCAATACAGAGATTGGTGTCAGACGGAAACCAATGTTGAAAGTCAGCAACTCAGTAAACTTCAACCAAGTAAAATTGAATGAGTCAACAGTTGGATACAAACCTGTTGAAGCATCACGGCCGATAGCAAAGAAATATTCGTATGCTGTATAAATAGACAGACCGAATACACAACCCATCAGGATGGTACCGATGATGGCTGCTACCTGCTTTTTCATCTTCATACCCGCAAGTCCCAGAACCAGGAAGCTCAGGAATGGCAGAAGAAGTATCAAAAATGCATAACTGTAATTCATTGTCTTAATTAGAATTTCATGTTTTCAATACTGTTCACCTGGTCACTGTGATAGTTGCGGTAAACGTTAATAATTATTGCGAGCGCTACGGCTGTCTCGGCTGCTGCTACTCCGATAGAGAACAATGTGAAGAAGAAACCTTCCAACTGTCCTGGGAAGAGGATGCGGTTGAACACAGCGAAGTTCAGATCGGCTGCATTCAATACAAGCTCGATGGAGATGAGCATGGCAACGAGGTTACGACGTGTACAGAAGCCATATACTCCGATGAAGAACAAGAGTGCTGAGAGCACGAAGAAATATTGTACTGGAATCATTTCTTATCCTCCTTTCTTGCGATTAAGATACCACCGATGATACATGCCAACAGGAATACAGAGATAAACTCGAATGGCAATACATAGCCATACTTGTCAGCACCTACGAGTGCTGAACCAATCTTGTCCATAGGCACCTCGGTGTCGGCTACGGTTGCAGCCAAATCGATAAAGTGATTCTTCAACACGATGACTGCCAAGGTTACGAAACCAACGAGGCAGACGAGTGCACGGCCAATGACCTTGCTACCCTTCACGTGCTCCAAAAGACCCTGAAGGGTACGCTTGGAAACCAACTGAATGGCGAAGACATAGAGAATAGTAATACCACCTGCATATACAGCAATCTGAGCTGCACCCAGATAGGTATAGTCGAGCAGGAAGAATACACCAGCTACACCGAAGAGCACGAACAACAGATAAGTTGCCGCACGCATGATACGCTTGGTAGCTACGCACATGATGGCTGAGCCAAGGATGACTACTGCCAAGATGACGAACATAAATAAATTTGCTGTTATCATTGTCTAAAGTCCTCCTTACTTAGTCTTGGTGTTAAACTTACCGATTTCGAGTGGAGCGCCACCATCAATGAGGTTAGGAAGGCTTCCGCCCTTATAAACCTCCTTGTCGAGGTGCATTACCAACTTGCTGCGGTCGAAGACTGCATTCTCGAAATCGTTGACAAACTTAATTGCACCGAAGTTACATGCGTTCACACAGAGTTCACAGAACATGCAGTCACCCAAGTCGTACTGGTAATCTACCAACTTGCGCTTCTTCTTGCCTGTCTCTGGATCCTCCACCATCTCTGTTACGATCTTGATGGAATCATTTGGGCATGACTTCTCACACAATGTACAACCCACACACTTGTAAGCCTCATTCTCGTCACGGACGAAAACCAGACGACCACGGAAACGTGGAGAAATGTGGAGTGTAGTCTTGCGGTTCTCAGGATACTGCTCTGTGCTCTTTGGTGTGAAGTACTCCTTCATGGTAGTCTTCATACCGATAGCGAGGGTCTTCAAACCCGCTGCAATACCGCCGAAATATGAATTGTTAGACATACTTTCTTATTATTATAATAATGTGTATTAAAGATTATCCGTGGATACCAAATGCTACGCATACGGTCATCATGATCAGGATGATCAATGACAATGGCATCAGATACTTCCACTCCAGCTTCAGAATCTGGTCGATACGGAGACGTGGGAATGTCCAACGTACCCACATCAGGAGCCATACCACAGCAAAGGTCTTACCGAAGAACCAGATGAAACCAGGGATGAGGTTCATCAGATTGTCGAAGCCCTCGATACCGATGTTCAATGGCGCCCAACCACCGAGGAATACGGTAGAAGCGATACCAGAAATCACGAAGAGGTTGAGGTACTCAGCCAGGTAGTAGAAACCGAAGCCCATACCTGAATACTCAGTGTGGTAACCTGCGGTCAACTCACTCTCAGCCTCAGCCAAGTCGAAAGGACCACGGTTAGCCTCAGCATTACCTGCTACGAGGAATACGAGGAAAGCAAGGATAGCTGGTACATGACCCTTGATGATCAACCAGTTCCAAGCACCAGTCTGAGCCTCAACGATACCGCTCACCTGCATAGTACCAGTAAGAACTACTGCAGAAATCAGGCAGAGACCGAGAGACATCTCATAAGAAATCATCTGTACGGCACCACGCATGGCAGATACCACAGAGTACTTGTTGTTAGATGCCCAACCAGCGAGGAATACACCTAATACGCCGATAGAACTTACGGCTGTGATGAGGAATACACCTACGTTGAAGTCAAGAATATGAGCTCCCTTGTTCCATGGAAGGAATGAGAAAGTACCCACAGAGGCAATGATCACGAGGAATGGTGCCATGTAGTAGAGCAGCTTGTCGGCTCTATCTACAGCGAAGATCTCCTTGATCAACATCTTGAGCACGTCGGCGAATACCTGGAAGATACCCCAAGGACCTACACGCATAGGGCCGAGACGGCACTGGAAGTAGGCACACACCTTACGCTCCATGAAGATAAGTACGATAGCGATGAGGGCGTATGCTGTCAAAATGCAGATACCCACGAGCACGCACTCTATCAGAATCGACAGGAAGTCGCCCAAACCCAAAGTCTGGCGAAGCAAATTGTCGATGAATGTTGTTACTATACTAAAATCAAACATAATTATCTATCAATATCAGGGATTACGAAGTCGATTGCTGCACCTGTTGTAATCAAGTCAGCGATTTTCTGTCCACGAAGCATTGGATCGAGCGCACCTGTCAAAGACAAGCCCATTGGGCGCATCTTCATACGGTATGGACTCTTGTCACCCTTTGAGTCGAGATATACACCAAACTCACCGCTGGCACCCTCTACTGAGAAATACCACTGTCCCTCTGGAACCTTGATGATTGGCTTCTGCTTGATGTAGTACTCACCCTCAGGAATGTTGTCGATCAACTGCTCGATGATATCCAAACTCTGATACAACTCCTGGATGTGAACATAGTAACGATCCATAGAATCGCAACCGGTCAGAGTGATTTCCTTCCACTCTACCTTGTCGTACATATCGTATGGATGACGCTTACGAGTATCGTTCTTCCAACCAGATGCACGACCAGCAGGACCAGTAACGGCATAGTTGATACAATCCTCATAATTCATAGGACCTACGCCTTCGAGACGGTTGTGAGTAATCACGTTGTCACCGAATACATCGAGATACTCCTGAATCATCGGACGGAGATACTTGCAGAGAGTCTTCACGTTCTGAACGAAGTTAGGATCGATATCAGCCTGAAGACCACCGATACGGTAATAGTTCTGAATCAAGCGACCACCAGTTGTCTCCTCCATCACGTTCAACACGTGCTCACGGTCACGCATACAGTAGAGGAATGCAGTCAAAGCACCCAAGTCCTGTGCGGTACAGCCGAGATACAACAAGTGAGAGTCGATACGCTGCAACTCATCCATGATAGTACGGATGTAGCGGATACGATCAGAAAGTTCGATACCCATAGCCTCCTCGATAACGCCTACCAAAGCGTGGCGGTGCATCATCGCAGAGAGGTAGTTCAGACGGTCAGTCAAAGCCAAAGTCTGAGGATAAGTCATATTCTCCCACATCTTCTCAATACCACGGTGGATATATCCGAGGTGTGGATAGATACGCTTCACGGTCTCACCATCGATAACGGTCTGAAGACGGAGCACACCATGGGTAGATGGGTGGTTAGGACCGATATTGACAACATACTCATCATCATCGAAACGACGCTTTTCTGTAGCTACCAGATGACCATCAGCACTAAGACTGTATTCTACAGTGAAATCATCCTCTGGCTCATCAGTACAAGGGAACTTGTTTACCTCTGGACTCATATCGAAATCCTTGCGCAAAGGATAGCCCTGGAAATCAGTACGGAGGAAAAGACGACGCATGTCTGGGTGACCCAAGAACTTGATGCCGACGAAATCGAACACCTCACGCTCCAGCAAATCAGCAACCTTCCAGAGATTGATGACTGTAGGAATCACATCAGAACCATCCACCTTCTTGGCGATAGTCTTGACAGAGCAACGTTCGTTAGTCTGAGTATTTTCAAGAATATAGATACATCCGAGACCTTCCTCACCGAAGTCTTCACCGATGATGGTAACAAGGTAGTCGAAATGCTTCTCGTTCTTCAACTTCGCCATTTCAGAAGCGAAATTATCAAAACTCAATTCAATATTATTCAGTTTCATATTCTTATACCTTATTATATTAATCAGTTAGACCTTTCTGAGGGTCGAAATCCTCAGGTACTTCTGTTACGATGATTGGTTCCTTATGTCCGAGCAGATTAGCATCAGAAAGGTTTTCGTTGCTCAAGCCACGAAGACCACCCTTGCTCATAGACAGTTCCTTCTCCTCGCTGTTCATCTTGTGGTTAGCACCACCGAAGAATTTCTCAACCTTTACCTTACGCTGCAATTGCATCATACCGTAAAGGATTGCCTCTGGGCGTGGAGGGCAACCTGGGATATAGACATCCACAGGAACTAACTCGCTGATACCACGAACTACATTGTAGCTCTTCTTGAATGGTCCACCTGAGATGGCGCATCCACCTACAGCTACCACATACTTTGGCTCAGCCATTTCATCATACAAACGTTTAAAAACAGGTGCCATTTTATTGGTAATAGTACCGGCACACATAATCAAGTCGGCTTGACGTGGAGAGTTACGTGTTACCTCGAAACCGAAACGGGAGAAGTCATAACGTGCACAACCTACAGCCATGAACTCGATACCACAGCAAGAGGTACCGAAGGTCAATGACCAGAGTGAGTTACTGCGTCCCCAGTTGATGGCGGCGTCGAGAGAACCAACTACCACATTAGCACCACCCTCATTCAGCTCTTGTGCGATTTTCTCGAGGGTGTCATTGTCCTTAAACTCGTCGTAAGGAATACTCTTGATAGAGGCTCTTTTGTTTACTTCCATTCCAATGCTCCTTTCCGCCAAGCATAAGCCAGGCCTAATACTAATACCAACAGGAAGAACCCGATGCTCACGAGAGCCATAGATCCAAACTGCTTAACTACGACTGCCCATGGGTAAAGCATTACAGTCTCAATATCAAACATCAGGAAAAGGATGGCGAAGAGATAGTAGCCGATGTGTGATGGCAACCAGGAGCTGCCACGTGTCGGAATACCACACTCAAAAGGTTCACCCTTTACCGGATTGTATGAACGAGGACCGATCAACTTTGCGATGACATAAGCAGCCACCACCAAGGTTACAGCCGTCAGCAAAACGGTGATAAATAGTGTAAAGTTCATAAAAAATTATAACGTTATTATTTAAACTGCTTGTAAGCGGCTGCAAAGTTACAAATTTATTTCGTAACAGCACGCTTTTTCTTAAGAAAAGTTTTAGTTTTTTCATTCTTCTTCCACTTCGACATTTTTTCGCTTTACTGGAGTATGAATATTGAAGAATTTAAAGGAAAAAGGCAGGGAAACTGCATAAACAAAACTAAAAGAAAGAGACCACTTGAAAAAGTCAATTTCACGAAAACCAGTATTTGATTATCATTAAGTTATTTGAACTTCTTTAACTTCCCCATTTGCGAAAATTGAGTAAGTTACAAAGACAAAAATACACGATTTTCGACTTTTTCAAGTGGACTCAGATAAACTCCTTCACTTATCTGATGGCTCCGATAATCTCATGCACGGATGAGCAGCCATGAGCGTCGAGCCAGTCATTGATGCCGTCCTTCACCTTCTTGGTCACGGCTGGATCAAGGAAGTTGGCTGTACCAATCTCTATCGCAGTGGCACCACACATCAAGAACTCAATGGCATCCTTGGCTGTAGTAATTCCGCCTAAGCCTACAACTGGAATCTTGACGGCATGAGCCACATCGTACACCATACGGAGGGCCACAGGCTTGACACATGGACCACTCAGACCGCCTGTACGGATGCTTAGCAGCGGCTGACGCTTCTCGATGTCCACAGCCATACCCATCAGAGTGTTGATGAGCGATACGGCGTCGGCTCCCTCAGCCTCGCAGGCACGGGCTATGTCGGCGATATTGGTCACATTGGGCGACAACTTAACAATCAACGTCTTGTTATATGCCTGACGCACGGCTCTTACCACCTGGGCTGCACCCTCACAGGTCACACCGAATGCCATTCCGCCGTCCTTCACGTTAGGGCAAGAGATGTTGAGCTCAATGGCAGGTATCTTATCCAGCTCGCCTATACGGGCCGCACAAGCTGCATAATTCTCAGGCGAATGACCCGATACGTTGACAATCATATTGGTGTCGATGTCCTTTATCTGCGGATAGATGTTTCGGCAGAAATAGTCTACGCCCTTGTTCTGCAGACCCACACAGTTGAGCATTCCCGAAGCCGTTTCCGCCATGCGGGGATAGTCGTTGCCCTCACGAG
>USJD01000137.1 GCA_900554835.1 uncultured Prevotella sp.
CACTGCGGAGGTTCGCCCAAGTGGCTGGAGGCGCAAAGCCTCCAAGGAACGTTGCTGCAACCATTTCGGAGAATAGAGCGGTTGCCAATTAATCCACAAGCACATTTTACAGCGTACCAAGTGAGGGCATGTAAAACGTTGAATTGTTGAAGATAGGTGTTATCTTTATGAGAACCAACCACTTATACCCTCAACAAACTCTCAACAAATAGCTCTACACAACAAATTACTGGGCAAAAAAGAAAGAAAGGAATGGTGTTCATGGTTTTCTCTTTTCAACATTATCTTTCTTTTGTTGAGAGATTTGTTGAGAATATGTTGAGCCGTAAATGCCTGATGTTCAATACTTCTTTCATCATATTCAACAATTCAACAAAAATAAGGGGTGTTTTGTCCGTCATTTTTATGAACAGAACTCATCCCCCTACAAGTAAGAATGTCATGCTTATGCTTCAGTACTTATTCACGACAGTACGACAGCGCCAAGCCAACAAACAAGCAAGAGGACATTCAACTAAAGGCGGTTGTTCTTCTATTGAGTTGTAGGATAATGACACTACTTTTCTCTTTTGCCCCGTACAATCTCTTGAAGATGGTGGCACGAAACCGAGCTGCCCCGTATGAGTTTATACGGAAGCAAAGGGCAACAATCATCGGAAAGCCATACAACGTTTGCCAAATGCCATTGGAAGTTTCCTGTTTCTGTTGGACTTCCGACACCGTCAATAAACCATCCTTGTATATTGACCTTATCACAGCATGGAGTTTCATGGCGGTGACATGAAGCATATCAACCAATTCACCCTCACTCATCCACAAGTCTTGCAAGTTGGACGGAATGGATAACATTCCATTTCCGTCCACGGTGATTACAGTCCTTTTCATGCCATTCCCCCCATTGTCGGCATATGCCCCTTGATTCGACTTTCAAAAGCTGATATGTCATGCTCCAATTTAGTACTTGTCACCTTTGCGTAAATTTGTGTTGTGGCGATGTCCGTATGTCCCAGTATCTTGCTTACACTCTCTATCGGCATACCGTAGTTTAAAGCCAAAACTGCGAACGAATGCCGGCTTACATGAAATGAAATTCGCTTCTTGATGCCACACATTTTTGCCACTTTCTTTATACGCTTGTTTACCATGTCAAGTGAGCCAATATTAAACAAGTGCATATCTTTTCTCAATGGCTTGTAACGTTCAATTATCTGTATGGCTGCATCTATCAGTTTAATTTTGAATGGTACGCCTGTCTTTTGACGCTGAGAAACTATCCATGGAGACCCACTTATAATGGCAACATTGTCCTCTGTAAGATTCTTGATGTCAACGAAAGAGATACCTGTCCAACAACCAAACATAAACAAGTCTCTCGCAAAAGCAAAGTTGGGATTTTCCAACTCTATTCCTGCAAATATGTCCAATTCTTCCTCTGTCAAGAACTCACGCTCCTTGTGGTCTGGGTCAACGTGGTACATGGCAAACGGATTTCTCTGTATCTTGCCGTTGTAGTGTGCTGCCGTGACGATATGCTTCAATGGTATGGAGTATATCCAAATGGTAGATTGCGTGAGTCCAATGACATTCTTCAAATACAGACAAAAATCACGGATGAACTCCTCGGTAAGCTCATTCATGGACATATCGCTGCGCTTGTACTGAAATTTGATGAACTCGGCAACGTACTTTCTTACCGTCAGATACTTGCGGTAGGTTCGGACAGCTCGGTCTTTTCCCACGCGTTGGGCAAAGGCTGCGTTCTCCTTGTCAAAAGCTCTGAGTAATGTCTCATACTCCGTACCTATGCCTTGATATGCGTTTCTCACCATTTCAGCGGTAACGAACGCCTCACGGTCGGAAAGCCGTTGGTAATGCTTAGCGATTTGAGCCTTGATGTTATCAAGCGCAAAGTTCACCTCATTGGCTTCCTTGCTTCTGCCTTTGGCTCTGTTGCCCTTGGCATCCCATATCGCCTTGGTCACGCTCAGCTTGCAACTGAACTGTGCGATAGTTCCGTTGATTGTCACACGTCCCATGATAGGGACAATTCCGTTTCTCTCCTTGCTTCCGTTTACATAGAAGACTGTCTTGAATGTACTTCTCATAATTCCTTGCTTTTTGTTCTGTGCAAAATTAAATCATGAGAGTTGCATGGCAAATTCACAACCTGTGCAGAATTGAGAAGTAAAAACCGAAGCCGTTAAAAATGCTTATTAGAGCGTTTCTTTGAGGTAATGACTTGAAAGCGTTTCTACTTCTCAAATCCGCCATTTTCGCATTTCCTCACGAATGCCACAAAAAGCCAACGACTGCCACAACCACTTGAAACTCAAAACAAAAGCTCAAATCTGCTATTTTTTGCTTTTTTAGTCATTCTTTTTCACTAAAAACCCTTATTTTTAAGCTCAAATATATAGGTTTTCAGGAGCGAAATCGTGATGTGTAGTAAAATTGTCGAACAAAAATAAATATATTGAAGAAAAAGAAGTAGAATTTAATGAGATTAATCATGCTATCAGTGAAATCAAATATTATTCTGAAAAGCACATTCACATTGATTACCTCTTTTGTATATATCAGACTTTGTCTATAGAAATATGCTAAGGTTATTACCTATGATATTATACAGCTTTGTCCGAAAGAAATGGTATCATCTGGATTAAAGCTATCATTGGATAATTTGCTTACCTACATCGACCAGAAGGGTGCCCTGCTGGATCTTATCGGTCAGCTGAAGGAGGAATTCCCTCATGCCACCATCCACGGTCACAACGAGTTTTCTGCCAAAGCCTGTCCTTGCTTCGATGTGAAGAAGGAATTAGCTCCCTATTTTGAGAAAGGGAGTGGGGAATAAATAAACAAGGCGTACGCTCTCATTCAGAGGAGTGTACGCCTTGAGATTATTTCACTTCCTCGCAAACCACCATTTCCGTGCTTTTATACACTATGATAATCTTGTGTAGCTGCGTGGTCTTGATTGCAGAAGTTACTACTTCGCTTTCTGCATATCTATTCACTTGTCTGATGGCATCCTGCTTGAGTTGTTCTATATGCGCAGCGGTATCCTTAGACTTGGCATACTTGAACTCTACAATGTAGGAATGCTGCATATCGCTGAAGTTGTCAACAAGCGGACAGAGGAAGATATCGGCATAGCCTTCCTGGGTGTCCTTTTCGGATATCGGACGGTAGAACTTGTTGTCGCAAGTCATGGCAAGCGTGAATCCGTGCACGAAATATTCTCCCTTCTGATGATCTCTCTGGGATGAATATTTATGCAGACTGTCGGCAATATATTCAAAATAAGGCTTCCATTCTCCACAATATGCCAAGGCACTTTCTAAGTTTCCCTTTTCGTAGGAATCGTATTTCAAGTCGTTCTCCTTGTATGTGTCGAGAAGGTATTTGAACAGCTGCTCTCGCACTACCTCATTTGGTATCACGAACTTGGTCTTTCCCTGATAATTTCCTGCGATGGTAACCATGCCGAAGTAGTAGAGCAGACTCACGAAATTATCCGGGTCGCCTATCTGCTCGGCAGGAAAGCCGGTCTTGAGCTCGCCAGCCACAAAGCCGTTTTCTACCAGTTGCTGGATGATAGAGGCATCGTGGGCAAACTCCTTGTCCTTGCGGATGAGCATACGGAGCTTGTTGTAATCCAGTCGGATGTTTTCCTCTATCATATTCTTAGGAAGTCTTCCTCGATTTCTGATATAATTATCGATGAAATAGAGCACCATGTTGGAATTGTACATGGTGGTTTCGCCGTATGAATCCTTTGCAAAACAATAGTTATCGTACCATGGCTTCATCAGGTCTATCAATTCATCCACGGTGTAGTTGTGGAGATGGAGGGTTTCGGTATAGTAAGTGAGCATTTCGCGCACCTCTTCTTCCGTGAAGCCCGTCATCTCGTTGAACTCGTATGAAAGGGAATAGTTGGTACCGATGTTGAAACCGCTGGTCAGATCGTCCATGGTAACAGGACTGACGCCCGTTACGAAGACCCGCTCCAAGGTGGAATCGGTTGCCGACTTGATGGTGTCGAAGAACTTACGGAGATAACCCATGCCATGAGTTTCTGCCTGATAATTGTTGAGACAGTCTGGTTCTGCCAGGATAGTATTCGTGAAATGGTCGTACTCATCAATAAAGAGATACACTTTCTGTCCTGTCTTCTTACATTCCTTGCAAAGATAGTCCAACTGTTCTACTGCGCCATCCTTCCTGTTCATCTCTTCTTTGATGTTGGCAGGCAGATATTGTGCATACACATCGCAGAAGTAGTTAAACTCTGTGTTGCAATGTGCATCGAGTCCCTTCTTGTAATTCTCAAGATTGGCATCCACCACGGCAAAGTTGAGCGAGATAATCAGATAGGTATTATGTTCAGGTGTAGGATTCTCGCCGATATACAATCCTCCAAACAGTTCCTCAAACCTGTCAGCCATATTGATGTCGTAATACTGTTTGAGCATGGAGAGGGTAAGGCTCTTGCCGAAACGACGAGGGCGGATATAGAAGAAATACATGTTGGATCTTTCTATTTCTTCTATAAAATCTGTCTTATCTACATAATAGCAGTCGTCTCTTCTCACGGTAACGAAGTTCATGATTCCGTAAGGGATGCGCTTGCGATAAATGTATTCGCGCTTGGCATTTTTCTTCTTTGTGATATTACTATCCATGAGCGATTCTCCTTATATATTTTTATTTTGTCGCAAAGTTAGTATAAATATTTGGAATAAGCAAATCATCTCGTTGTTTTTGTGTTTTTTAAAACTGCTATCATTTATGGCTGATTTCTTTTTCTTCATCATTTTGTAACATCCGTGTCGTAAGTTAGAAATATTTTCTTCGTAATTTTGCACCCGAATAAAGGCTATGGCCTCATGATGTGTGCTAATATATTAATAATGTGAATATGAAGAAGAAGACAATGGCCCTGCTGCTCTGCGCTATGATGTCTGCAGCGGTGTTTGCTCAGGATGAAAAGAAGGAGGTTGACTGTACTCCGAAGATTGGCGGTACGATACGCTCGAAGTATGAATTCCAGACCGAGGAAGGGGAGGGACGATTCGAAGTGAGAACTGCCCGTATCAATGTGACTGGTAATGTGACCAAAGAGGTGAGCTACAAGGCGGAAATCGACCTCTGCGATGAGGGAAAAATCAAGATGCTCGATGCTTATACCCGTATCAAACCATGGAGTACGCTCCAGTTTACTATCGGTCAGGAACGTGTGCCTTTCACCATCGATGCGCACCGCTCGCCTCATCAGCAGTATTTCGCCAACCGCTCGTTTATCGCCAAGCAGGTGGGTAATGTGCGTGATGTCGGTGCTGAGGTGGGTTATACCTGGAACGTGGGGTTCCCTATCATCGTGAATGCGGGTGTGTTCAACGGCTCTGGTCTTACCAACCAGAAGGATTACTGGACCAAGGGCATCAACTATTCTGCCAAGGCGCAGTTTCTCTTCCCGAATGTGAATCTCGTGCTGAGTACGCAGAAAATCAAGCCCTCTGACGTGACCGTCAATATGTATGATGCGGGTATTACCTTCCATCGTGGCGGTCTGATTGCTGAGGTGGAGTATCTCTTCAAGCATTATTCCAAGAATGCGTTTCATGATGTGCACGCCTTTGACGGGTTTGTATGTTATGATATTCCGGTGGCCAACCAGAAATGTCTGATCAGGAAGGTTTCTCCATTGGTAAGATATGATTTCATGAGCGACCACAGTGATGGCACCCGATATGGGGCTACGGATGAGGACCCTGGCGTGTTGAAAATCAACGACTATAAGCGCCATCGTGTGACTGGTGGTGTGACGCTCAGTCTTGCCAAGCCTTTCATCTCTGACATCCGTATCAACTACGAGAAGTATTTCTATCGCAACGGCGGTGTGGCCAAGACTTCTGAGAAGGACAAGATTGTAGTAGAGTTTATGACTCGTTTCTAAAAAGATCATATTCTGATATAAATAATAACTTTTGGTTCTGAAAAGTAATTCTCTATTAAGATTGAATGAATGACGGACGTGCAGCAGTCGCTTTTAGCAGATTGTTGCGCGTTTTTCTTTGTCAGTTCGGGGAAAAGTATTATTTTTGCAGATGGTTTTCCTCTGAAAGACTATAAAAATGAGAAATTAGAAATGAGAAATATGAAAAAACTGGATCATATCAAGGCTATCGCTTTTGATGCCGACGACACCCTCTGGGCCTTGCAGACTTACTTCGAGGAAGTGGAGGTTGAGTACTGTGACTTGCTTTCTGACTATGGAAGCAAGGAGGAAATCTCTGCTGCGCTCTTTGAGACGGAAGGGGGAAACATGGAGGACTTGGGATATGGCGTCAAGGCGTTCACCATCTCATTAGTGGAAAATGCCATCAAGGTGAGCGACGGAAAGGTGCCTGCCCGCGTGATAGGGAGAGCGGTGGAATTGGGAAAGACGCTGCTGAGACTGGATGCCAAACCGCTCGAAGAGGTGGAGGAGACTTTGGCAAAACTCAGAAAGACGGAATATAAGTTGGCGGTCTTTACCAAGGGCGAACTGCAGGATCAGGAGAATAAACTCTGGCGATCGGGACTGCAGCGATATTTTGATGTGGTGAGCATCGTGAGCGACAAGAAACCGGAAGCTTATCGCCGACTTTGCCGTGAGTTGGGTGTGCTGCCGGAGGAATTGGTGATGGTGGGCAACAGTTTCAAGAGCGACATTGCGCCTGCCCTCAAGATAGGGGCTTCTGCCATTCATATCCCTTTTCATACGATATGGGCGCATGAAAAAACGGAGGAGTTCGAACATGAACGCCTCCGTCGTATTACTCATTTTTCGGAAATTCTCAATCTCGTTTAGTCTTGTCTCAAGGATTTCTCTCAGATTTCCTGCGATGAACGCATGGACTTTATTTGAGTTCTTCCTTGATTTTTTCTGCTGCTTTCTGGGCTGCTTTCTGGGCTGCTGCATTGGCAGTCTGCGCATTGGCCTTGCGGTGATAGCTCTGGATATTGCCCCGAGAATCACGGAGAGCGAGCGAATCATCCTTCATATAGACGAAAGAAAGCGTGTCGTAGGTGGTTTTCTCGTTGAAAACAACACCATTAAACTCGTATCTTCCTCTCACTAAGATCAGCTTGCCGTTGTAGGCGTGCCACTCTGTGTAATGGGGAACCTCAGGATATTCCACAGGACTGTCGTCCTCTACCGAACTGTTGGTCGCCACCATTCCCACGGAGCGTGCTTCTCCCATCCGCTTGAGCGTAAATCCGTATTCGCGTGGAATCATGTAGGTTTCCACGATGCTGTCGGGCATATTGGCGAGAATGCGCTGCTGCTGTCTCTTGGAGAGGTGGGTGACATCTCTGAGATGAGGCATCACCTGATAGGTCCAGGTGGCTTTCAGCTTGTCGAGGTCGATGACCATGCTTGCCTTATTTTTTTCCTTGGCAGGGATGATGCAGATCCAGTCGCCAACTTCGATATTGCCAAATACCTGGTGGTTGCGGTTG
The DNA here is from genome assembly GCA_900554835.1 of uncultured Prevotella sp. Classification (GTDB taxonomy): domain Bacteria; phylum Bacteroidota; class Bacteroidia; order Bacteroidales; family Bacteroidaceae; genus Prevotella. Next base: position 7,513 of record USJD01000137.1, read on the forward strand.
GCTTCGAGAATGTTATATTTTACAGGATCGCCGCCCTGATTGGGGAGCATGACCACTGCGGAGTCTGTGCATCCCATGCAGGCAAGTCCGTAGATGGCCTTGTCGCCCTTGGCTGGTTTTGACATGCTGATGGGTAAGTTCTGCTGAGGTAGCGGCGGTTTGGGACCACGATGGCAGGAAAGCATGGCAAAGGTGGCAAATCCGAGAATTAAAAAAGTCTTAATTTTCATTTTATTTTTTATTTTATGGTGCAAAGATAGTGCAAATTGCGATAAATACAAAATAAATCCCTAAAACTTTTTATTCTTTGAGAGAAAAATCGTAATTTTGCACGGAGAAAATAATAACTTAAATTTTTGATGTAAAAATGTTGAGTAAGGATAGTAAGATTTACATTGCTGGGCATCATGGCTTGGTGGGTTCCGCAATCTGGAACAATTTGAAGAAACGTGGTTACAATAACTTAGTGGGTCGTTCGCATAAGGAACTGGACCTGACCGACCAATATGCCGTTCAGAAATTCTTTGATGAGGAGCGCCCGGATGCTGTGGTCTTAGCTGCTGCTTTCGTGGGCGGCATCATGGCCAATTCGCTCTACCGCGCCGACTTCATCATGCAGAACATGAAGATGCAATGTAATGTCATCAGCAATGCTTACAATCATGGTGTGAAGAAGCTGCTCTTCTTAGGCTCTACCTGTATCTATCCGAAGGATGCACCGCAGCCTATGAAGGAGGATGTGCTCCTTACTTCTCCTCTGGAATATACCAACGAGGAGTATGCCATTGCCAAGATTGCCGGACTGAAGATGTGCGAGAGCTACAATCTGCAGTATGGCACCAACTATATCGCTGTGATGCCTACCAACCTCTATGGTCCGAATGATAATTTCCACTTGGAAAACAGTCATGTGATGCCTGCGATGATGCGCAAGATCTACTTGGCTAAGTTGATTCATGAGGGCGACTGGCACAGTATTGAGGTGGATATGAACAAGCGTCCGATCAACCCTACTGATAAACTGCGCGAACTCATCGGCGAGGGTAACGTGGATGGTCATAACGACCATGAGCGTATCCTGAAAGCATTGGAGTTCTATGGTATATATAATAATAAGGTGGTGCTCTGGGGTACAGGTACTCCGCTGCGTGAGTTCCTCTGGAGCGAGGATATGGCGGATGCCAGCGTTCACGTGCTCCTGAATGTTGATTTCAAGGACATCATCGGTATCGAGAAATATAGTTCTGTTTTCTATGGTGCCAAGGTGGACGGTGCCGTTGACCGTAATAATTCTGAGGGTCGTGGCGGTGCAATTCCTTCGCTCGGTGAAATCCGCAACTGCCACATCAACGTGGGTACTGGTAAGGAACTTACTATCCGTGAACTCTCTGAACTGATCGTGAAGACTGTGGGCTTCGAGGGCACTGTGGAGTTTGATGCTTCCAAGCCAGACGGAACTCCAAGAAAGTTGATCGACGTGAGCAAGTTGCACTCGCTCGGTTGGACCCATCAGGTGGAAATCGAGGATGGTGTGGAGAAACTTTATGAATGGTATCAGAACAGTCTAAAGGACTAAGATATGGAAATAATCAAAACAGATATAGAAGGCGTGCTCATCATTGAGCCTCGCATCTTCAAGGATGCCCGTGGCTATTTCTTCGAGAGTTTTTCTCAGCGTGAATTTGACGAGAAGGTGGCTCCGATATTGGGTCATCCTATCCATTTCTGCCAGGACAACGAGAGTATGTCGTCCTATGGCGTGATGCGCGGACTTCATTTCCAGCGCCCTCCGTTCACCCAGAGCAAGTTGGTGCGCTGCGTGAAGGGTGCCGTGCTGGATGTGGCTGTGGATATCCGCAAGGGTTCTCCTACCTATGGCAAGCATGTGGCTGTGGAACTGACCGAGGATAATCATCGCCAGTTCTTTATCCCTCGTGGTTTTGCCCATGGCTTTGCCGTGCTCAGCGAAACTGCTGTGTTCCAGTACAAGTGCGATGAGTTCTATCATCCTGAGGCTGACGGGGGAATCTCTATCCTCGACGAGAGCTTGGGCATCGACTGGAAGATTCCTACAGAGCATGCTATTCTCTCTGAGAAGGACACCAAGCATGATATGCTGAAAGACTTTGACAGTCCTTTTTAAAGGCTTTTAAAGGTAAAAAAGTAAAAAGGTAAAAAGGTAAAAAAAAGGCTTTGCTTTTTGCTGCATG
>USJD01000138.1 GCA_900554835.1 uncultured Prevotella sp.
TAATAAGTATGAGCCATATAAATAAACTTTCGATAAAAAATTTTAGAGGTATCAAACAACTTTCTCAAGATTTTGGGAAAGAAAGATTTATTGTACTTATAGGTAGAGGGGATTCTGGTAAAAGCACTATCCTCAGAGCGATTCATGCAGTACTTTCTCCTTCATGGAATCTTACTTTTTGCGACTTAGATTTTTATAATCAAGACACAACTCAATCAATAGAAATTGAGGTAGAAATCTCAGAACTGCCAAGTGAGTTGTTGACGGATAAAAAATATGGCTTATTTGTTATTAACGACCTAAGTGATGACAATTGTAACGAATCGGATTTATGTATTGTAGTCCAGTTAATCGTTGATGAAACGTTAGAGCCACATTGGGTTGTTAAAGCTAAAGAAGGTTCAGGTATAGAAGATAAAGTTATTTCAGCTCAAGACAGAGCAATGTTTGCTGTTAATTTTATTACCGACTATACAGATAATCAATTTGCATACAATAAATTATCGCCTTTATATGCATTAACTAAAAATGTGCTTGGAGACAGCAAACCAATAGACCAAGTTAAGTCTAAATTGTTGAGAAATATGTCTCAGCTAGTTGATAGTCATAACTTGGAACCTCTTGGCGAGCCATTGCCTGAGTTGAAGACAATGGCAGAAAAGTTAGGGCTCACAGTTGGAACTTTGACTCCTCAGATAGATATTAAGGAAAATCCATATACAGGAAATAGTATTGCTTTGCATGATGAGAACCTACCTTATAGACTGCATGGAAAAGGAAGTAAGCGCCTTATGTCTATTGCAATCCAAATGTCTATGGCAAGTCAAGGTGGTATAGCCCTTATTGATGAAATAGAACAGGGATTGGAGCCGGATAGAATAGTTATGCTTACTCGTATTTTTAAGGAAATATCTAAAGGACAAGTTTTTATAACAACTCATTCTATGAATGTGGTTCTTGAAGCTACAGCAACAAATCTCTTTATATTAAATAGTGGCACTAATGAACTAGCTCATGTCGAAGCAGAATTAGATAATTGCAGACGTTCAAATCCACAAACATTCTTTGGAAAGAAATTAATTGTGTGTGAAGGCAAAACAGAATATGGCTTCTTGCGAGAACTTGATATGAAACTTGATACGAAGTACAATGCTAATTTTTCTACCAATGGTGTTGTGGTTGTCAATGCGGGAGGAGGTGACAAAATGTACACTTATGCTCTAAAGCTCAAAAAGTTAGGCTATGAAGTTTGTGTGTTTGCTGATAATGATGTTTCAGCCCAAATGGCAAAGGTAATAGATGCGGTTAAAAATAATGGTATTCGCTTATTTTTATGTGAAGATGGAAATTGCTTCGAAAAGGAAGTAATTTATTCTATTTCATGGAATGCTTTCTGTGCATTAACGCAATGTGAAGAAATTGGGTTCCCTTGTCAGCATATTAGAATAGCAGAAGATTTGAAAAATAGAATCTCTCTTGCGACTTCAATACAAAAACAAGATAAAATACGTGAAGAAATCCTGCAAAAGGCTATAAAAGATAGTAAAGAATGGTTTAAACATATTCCAGGTGGAGAGTTTCTAGGCTCGATTGTGTTGGATGATATTGAAAACATTCCAAATGATAATAATTTAAAGAAAAATATTGTTGAACTCATTAATTGGTGTGGCTTTGGAAAAGATTGATTGGACATCATTTCTGAATTGTGAAAGAGGACTTCTCATAGCACCTGCAGGACACGGTAAAACAACAGCAATTGCAGATTGTTTATTACAGTGCCCACAAAATACATGTCATCTTGTCTTAACTCATACACATGCAGGTATAGCTTCTTTGCGTATAAAATTTAAAGAGAAGAATGTGCCGGCAAATAGATACCAATTGGAAACAATTACGGGCTTTGCACAGCAATATGTGTTATCTTTCCTTGGAAATAGTCAATTGCCACAAGAAACTGATAAGGAGTATTTTCCGAGAGTTGTAGAATTATGTACATCTTTGCTGGAATCTAAGGTAGTCCAAATGATATTGAAAGCTTCTTACATGAGTGTTTTTGTGGATGAATATCAAGATTGTTCCTGCAATCAACATCAGTTGGTTTTACAAATTGGGAAAAATCTGCCAATACATTTACTAGGCGACCCTCTTCAAGGTATATTTTCTTTTGAGAGGACTCCGATGGTGAATTTAGATACAGATCTTAATGGATTTGTTAGATTTAATTTGTTAGTTCATCCTTGGAGATGGGATAAAACAAATAAATCTCTTGGTAATAAAATATTGTCCATGCGAAAAAACTTGGAGAATCATTTGCCAATAGATTTAACAAGAATGGTTGGTGATGGACTATATGTTGAGTATTATAATCCAAAGGTAAATATGTATGACAAAAACTTTCTTATGACATTGAGAAAAATAGTCAAGTTCCATATGAGCGAGAGTTTTCTTGTCATATATCCATCTTATCATGAAAAGAACAAGTACGGACATGATAATTTAAGAGGAATATTGAGTGACAGAATTGAACTAAAATCTGTAATTGATTTTGGTAATTATGGTTTTAAACTTTTGGATGCAATAGATGCAAAGGCGTTCTATTCAAGTGCATCTAAAATAGATGAATTTATAAATAAATGTCAACAAGGAAGACGCATTGAAAGGATAAAATGGATGTATGACATAATGAATACTTTACATTTTAGTAAAACAGAGTTGAAATTATGGCTAAATCCAGATAATAATAGTTTGAAAAAGAAGCAAAAGGATAAAGCGATTATAGGGAGGCAACTTAAAACTTTAGTAGAAAGTTATGACGAATCCCCTTGTTTGCAATCGTTTATGGAAATTTTGAATTTCATATATGAACTGACATCAAGTAAGTGCCAATATAAAGATATTTATTATGAGATAAAGCATACTTCTCTACTAGCAATGTCAGAAAACCTATCAATGTTGGAAGCAATGAGGCAACGTAAGAATCAAATACGGCATATGGGGAGACGTGTGGAAGGACATTGTATTGGCACAACTCTTTTAACAAAAGGGTTGGAATTTGATACTGTTGTTTTATATAAAGCAGATAAGTTTGAAGATGCAAAGAATTTCTATGTTGCAATATCACGTGCAAGAAAGAAGTTAATTCTTATTACTTCTCAATGTGTTATTCATTTTGGATAGTAAACTTTTTATTGTAGTTTGATACATTGATAACAAAATGCAGAAATCATCGTTAATTGAATAATTTCAATTTAGTGTTATGTATTCTTGCATAAACAAAAATATATAAAATTATGGCATTACCAATAAATATAGAGAGCCTTCTTAGTGGAAGTGCAGTAGAAAGCAACCAACTTGAATATAAGGAAGGTTGGAATCCAGATACAATATATCGTAGCATCTGTGCCTTTGCCAATGATTTTGAGGACACTGGTGGTGGGTATATCATAGTTGGTGTAAAGGAAGAACACGGTCATGCTGTTCGACCTGTTTTAGGTGTTAATCCTAATTTGATAGAACAGATAGAGAAGGATATGGTTGGTTACAATAATCTTATCCGTCCATACTATCAACCTCGTCTTTTCATAGAAGAGGTTGATGGCAAGACTATTCTTGTAATCAAAGTGACGGCAGGAGAACGCCGTCCATATAAGGTGCCTGATCGTATTACAGCAAAACAGAAGGATTTCAACTATTATATCCGCTATAATAGTAGTAGCATCGTGCCGAAAGATGAGTATGAACGCGAGTTGATAAACTTGGCGAATCGTACGCCATTTGATGACCGTGGCAACGACCTAATAAGTCTAAGAGATATTTCGACAACTTTACTGAGAGATTTTCTAGTGGAAGTAGGTAGCGACTTGGCTGACCAAGATTTAACTGGTGACAACTTGAAAATAGTTCTTGATCAAATGGACTTGTTGGAAACTACACCAGAAGGCTTCAAGGTCAAGAATGTTGCTGCAATGATGTTCTGTGAGCATCCCGAGAAATTCTTCAAAATGACCCAGGTTGAAATCGTGATATTCCCTAAGGGGAGATTACAAGATCCTGATAATATGATAGAGGTTGCACCGATAAGGGGTTGTGTACCTAAGATGATTCGTGATACGATGAATTATCTAAAGACAAATATTATTCAGAAGACAATTCATAAGCCAGAGGATACAGAACGTTCTGTTGTTACATATAATTATCCTTATCAAGCTTTGGAAGAAGCTGTCGTAAACAGCCTTTATCATCGCAGTTATATCGAAAGAGAACCAGTTGAGATAACTATCGAACCAGATAAGATTAGTATTCTCAATTTTGGAGGACCTAATCACACAATATCTATGCAGGCTATAAAAGAAGCTCGTATGCTTCGTTCTCGTCGATACACAAACCGACGATTAGGAGAGTTCTTAAAGGAATTGGATTTGACTGAGGGTAGAGCAACTGGTATTCCGACTATTCAACAGAAATTGCAGGAAAATGGTTCGCCTCGTGCAACAATTGAGACTGATGAGGAACGTACATATTTCTTGATTGATATACCATGTAATTTAGACTATATCGGTGTGCCTATTGGTAAAGAATGCAAGAAAGAATGCAAGAAAGAATGCAAGAAAGAATGCAAGAAAGAACTGACTGAATTACAGATGCTTATCATGGGTGCGTTGTCTGAAAATGCTAAGTTAACAATACCAGAATTAGCAAGAAAGATGGGCATATCTGCAAGAAAGATTTCTCAGGAACTAAAGTCTTTACAGGAAGAATTTCAGGTCTTGAAACGTGAAGGAGGTCGCAAGAATGGTTATTGGGTAGTATTGAATAATGACGTGTAAAACGTATTATAATATACCTATATTTCTGTACGATAGCAAGTGCTTTCTAAAGTAACTCGAATGGTTTGGAGTTATTCAGAGCATAACTTGCTATCGTCAGATATTTCGTTCTGTTACGGATAGATCTCGATATGGCTGCTGCCGGAGTTGCCATTCTTGATAATCCTTATCTGGGTGGTGATGCGCTCGCTCATCGTGTCGGTATGACTGATGACGCCCACCTTCTTGCCTTGCGAACTTTGCAGCATGGCGAGGGAATCGATGACGGTGGCGAGGGTATCGGGGTCAAGGGTTCCAAAGCCTTCGTCGATGAACAGATTCTCGAAGGAGATGTTGCGGGAGGATAATGCTGACAGACCCAGGGCGAGACCGAGACTCACGATGAAGGTTTCGCCACCTGATAGGGAGGTGGTGTCTCGGATATCGTCGGCACGGTCGTGGTCGATGACTCGGATGCCCAAGGAATGTTTTACCTGCTGCAGTTCGTAACGGCTGTTGAACTTTCTGATTTCCTGGTTGGCATGAGCTATCAGAAAACTGAGCGTATAGCATTGGGCTATCTTGCGCAGCGTCTTTCCGTCTGCTCCGATGGCATCCGTAATGGCTGTCCAGTCGTCCTTTTCCTGCGTTACGAGCTTCAGAGCCTCAGCCTTGTCACCCAACTGCTTCACGGCTTCCTGATGGTTCTGCATCCTGGCGTTGGCAGCAATCAGTTCGTTGCGCTGGCTTCTCTCCTGATACTCCTGCTGAATGGCTAAGAGAGCATCCCGGGTTTGGGCAGGCTGATGTTCCAAGTGCTGCTGATACGCCTTTTCTGCGCTCTGGTAAAGGGCGGTAGTTGAAGCCACGGCTTTCTCCTTTTCGTCCTTTTCCCGACGGATGGCATTCCAGTCTTCGGCAGAATGAAGCATCTCCCGGATAGTATTTCGGTCGATAAGGCTTGGTTCGATACTCTTTTCTGCAAGCTGCTTGTTATATTCCTCAATCCAAAGGTCGAGTTCCTTTTCCTTCGCTTGCAGATTCTCCTTCATCGTCTTGTTCTGAGACAGCATGGTTTGATGCGAACCTTTACTGTTGGCGAGTTCTGCCTTCAGTTTGTTGATATTCTCGTTCTTGTCATCTGCTGCTTTCGTAGCCTCATCCTTTGCTGCTGTCAGTCTTTGTTCAGCAGCATCAGGCTCTTCACCATTCAGAATCTGCTGGTATTGCGCCTGCCATTCCTCCATTTCTTTCTTGGTGTTATTCCACGCTTGAAGAGCTTTCTCGTAAGCTTTTTTCTTGTTCTTTTCTTGTGAAATGAGATTTGTTGTAAGTGCTTTGTGTTCAGCCAGTTGCGTGGCGCAGGTAGAAGTGCTTTCTTGAGCGTTATTCAGTATCACTGAAGCCTTGCTTTCATACGCAGCTTCATCCTTTACAGCCTTATCCTTGAGTTGGGTCAGCCGTTCTATCTCTTTCTGAATCTTGTTAAACAGGCTCAGTTTGCCGGTTGCTTCTTTCGCTTTGTCTTCATAGATAGGCAAGAGCGCTTTCAGTTCTGCCTCTGCCTTTGGAATCTTTGGATACTGGGCGATGAGCGCCTTCCATTCCTCTTCGTAAGTTGCGATTTCACCCGAAAGTTTTTCCTGTTGTTTTTGGAGCGTCTGTACTTCGCCGTCGTTCTGTTTTCTTTCGCCGGAAAGATGCTTCTCCTGTTTCTGCTGCAGTTTCAACAGATCCTCTTTTGCTTTCAGAAGTTGTGAGAGTTCCGTAGTGGCTTCTTCAAACTGCCTGTTGTCAGTATGATAAGGATGGGTCGTGCTGCCGCAAAGCGGACAAGGCTTGCCCTCGGTCAGGTTGGCACGATGAATCTCCCATTTTTCACTTACCATCAGGGTATAGGCATTTCTTAGCGTCTGGGTCTCTTGGGTCAGCGCCTCGATGGTCAACTTGCCCAGCGCTTCATCTATCTCTGCGTTTCTCTTGCCCAAGAACTGGATGCGTTCCTCATTCTTCTGCTTTTCTGTTGTGGCAACATCGAGATGAGCCACAACCTTGATGGCTTGCTGGACATCTTGCAGTTTCTTTTCGGCTGCCGACTTTTTGGTCTGCAGTTCCTCTATATTCTGTCCGGCAGTCTTGTTCTTTTCCTTCTCCCAAGCCTGTTCTGCGGCTTGCGTCGCTTCGTGCAGAACCTGTTTCTGCTTGGCAATCTCTTCCTTGGTCGTTTTGAGGGCAAGGTTTGCTTTCTCCGTTTCAGCTTCCCATTTTTGGATGTTTCGGGCGTTTTCCTCCACATCTCTTTGGGCAGTTAGATTCTCTTTCTGTGCCAACTCCAATGCCTCTTTCTTTTCTTTCAGATTCGGCATCGCCGCTTCCATTTTTGTTTTCAGTGCCCTTGCTTCAGCGATAATCGGCAGAGTCTTTTCGAGTTGTTCCTGTGCCTTGTTGACTACTTCCTTTAGGTAGGAGAGAGTATGCTCGCTTTTGGTGATGCCAACCACCTTGCTTTTCATGGCAGCTTCCGATTTCAGGATTTCTTCTTCCTGTTCGTGGATGCTTTGTATCTGTCGCTCAACTTCCTGTAACAGGTTGACGGCTGGCTGTACTTCATCGTGCAACTGGAGACGGAGAATCTGGGCTTGTATGTCCTTGGTAGCATTTGCAGCCTGCTCCATATCTGCTTGATAGATAGCGATTTGCTTCGTTTGCTTATCGTTTTCCTCATACCATTGCAGGTCTTTCGAGATGGCTTGCAACTGGCTGTCGAGTTCCTTCTCAGCCTTTTCCAAACGGGTGATTTCCTCTTGCAGTTGGGCGAGTTCTTCATCGTTCAGCAGGTTCTGTTTTACGGCTTCCACCGATGCAGTCATCTGGTTGTAGGCATCCATCGCCTGGTCTTTCGCCTTCTTGATTTCTGTAGCGATGTTCGTATAAGTTTCCTCGCATCCGATGAGTTTTTCCAGGAGTTCGTACCGCTCGTTTTCCTTTGCCGTCAGGAAGTTGGCAAACGAACCTTGGGCGATGAGTACGGTGCGGAGGAACTGGTCGTAGTCGAGACCGATGATGTTCGGCAGCTCGTTCCAGTCGGCAATTTCTTCTGTCAGCTGTTCTCCATTTCTTGTAATTTTATAGAGCGCAGTCTTGGCATTCTCGTAGCGCACTCTTTGGAATCTGACGTGCCATTCTGCGCGATAGATACTGCCGTTGTTGGCAAGGAAGGTGAGTTTGCTGTAACCCTCTTTCTTGCCACGAGTCAGGATGTTTCGACTGTCTGTAGGAGCTAACCGGTTGTTTTCATTGGTATCAGCTTCTCCGAAAATCTCGATGTTCTGATTCTTGTCGCCTTTCTTTCTTGGGTAGCGAGGGGCGCGGTTGTATAGGGCAAGGCAGATGGCGTCGAGTAGGGTGGATTTGCCACTGCCCGTCGGACCTACGATGCTGAAGATGGTGCTCTCGCCTAAGGCACCTTCTTCAAAGTTGATGACCTCGCCTCCCTGTTTGTCAAGCGAAGCGAGGTTGAGTATTTCGAGTTGTAGGAATTTCATAATGATGATGTAGTTAATAAATCGGATAGCATTTTCTCCTGTCTTTCGTTCATTGGAGCGTTGTGCCTGATGGCAAAGGCCTCCTTCAAAGTATCGAGTGGCGGACGGTTGACGATGTCCTCAATGCTGGTGATTTGCTGGGAACCTTGGATGGTGGAGAGGTCTAATTGTGGGATAATACGCTGAATCTTGCAGAGTACGGCATCCTTCTCGTTGACGAGATTCTCCAGTTCCTTGATGTCATCGTTGGATAACTTTTCCTGCTTCACCTTCAGCATTACGTAGTCGAAATGATCGCTCAGTTCGCCATTCATCCTTTCTGAAAGTTCTGAATGGATGAGTTTCTGCCATTTTTTGAGGGTAAGTTCCTCCTCGTTTTCAGGCAGAATGCGAAGGGAGTGCTGAGGCTTGTATTCCAGGAAATCTACTTTTATATCCTTGCTCTTGTTTTTGCAGCTACCCGTTTCGTCCTCGTTCGTTCTGTTTTCTTCAATTTCATCATCTCCCTCCTTTCCTTCAAATCTGATAGTGATGAGGTCGATTCCGTGTATGTAGTCTTTCTCGGCGAACGACATCGGGAGGATACTACCCGTGTATCGTGCCCAGTTGGTGTTCCAGATATGTTGTCTCTTGTGGATGTGCCCGCAAGTCATGTAGTCAGGATGATCGTTCCATCCTTCCAAATCCACTTCCTCCTGTCCGCCGATAATAATCTTCTCGCTCGCATCCTGTTTGGCTATGTCAGAACCCTTGGCGTACATGTGTGCCATCATGATGCACTTTCTGCCCGGGTATTTCTGTCGGGCTTCAGCCGTCAGTTCTCTCAGGAAGGCGTTGACTCCTTGCGAATAGCAGGCGTTCTGGACCACATCACTCCGAAGGAAAGGCACGGCGAGGATGATGACTTCTTCTCCTTCCTCATTGGACACAGGGATGATGAGATCATCGTAGGAATAGAGCCAATGTCCGCCGGTTTTATTATCGTCTTCGCTTTCTCCCTGCTGCCAGATTTTCCTTACATTTCCTCTGATTTCTACATGGTATCTGGCAAGGAGCGGGCGGGGAGCTTCCAGTCTGTTGGCGGAATCGTGATTGCCGGCGGTGATGATAATCTGCATGTTCGGGCACAGATGGGTGGCATCGGCAAGAAACTCGTAATAAACGGTCTGTGCTGCTGCCGATGGATTTCCATTGTCGAAGATGTCTCCTGCGACGAGGAGTGCATCGGGCTTTTGTTCAGCGATTTGTTCCAGGAGCCATTTCAGGAAATGCTTGT
>USJD01000139.1 GCA_900554835.1 uncultured Prevotella sp.
CGGTAAGAGGGGTGAGTAGCTCGTGGGTGATATTGGTAAGGATGACGCCCATCTGTAGGCTGTTTCTGGTCTTCACTCTTTCCTTGTACCAGCGTGCCGCAGCAAAGATGCAGCCAATGAGCATCAGGATATAGAACATGAAGGCTATTCGGGAAGCATACCATGGCGGCAGCACCTGGATGGCGATGGTGTATGGCAGTTCCTGCCACTTGCCGTAGCCGTCAGTAGCCTTTACCCGCAGGTGATAGGTTCCAGAAGGAAGATTCTGGAAAACAGCCTTATGTGTGCCTTTGATACAATACTGCCAGTCATCATCATAACCTTTCAGCTGGTAGGCATACACGTTTTTCTCTGTATTGCCGTAGCTGAGGAGCGAGAACTCCACGCTGAATTTCTTCACCCTTGCCGGTATCGTGATTTTGCGGGTATAGCCTGGCATCTCTTCCGAAACCTTTTTCTTATCGATAGAGTCGAGTTGCGCGAAAGGCTGGTCATCAACGAAGATGTCTGTTATCACCAGTTTCGGGTTTCTTTTATCGTTTAGTTGAGCCTTCATGGAAGGAATGAACGAGAAGAAGCTGGTCCGGCTTCCGAAGAAGAGTTCCTTGCCATACTTGCATGCCGTGTTTGGCGAGAAGAGAATATCTCCTATACCGTCTTCGCTGGTAAAGTAGGTGATGTCCTGCGGTTTCTCACAGTCCTTGCCCCAGATGATATTCACAAGGGCATAGTCGATAGTGAGCCAGAGATTGCCTCTCTCATCTTCCTTGATGGTGAACACACGGTCGCCCGGCAGATGATATTCATGGTTCTTCGGTTCAAAACGGTCTTCCACCTTATTATATAGGAAGAGTCCGCCACTATTTGAGATAGCCCAGAGTCTTCCTCGCGAGTCTTCGAGGCAGGCTGTGGCATCATCAATGGCAAAGTTATGATGGTCAGGATTATACTGCTTGAATTTCAAAGACTTTGTATTCCTGGCATTACCCGATATGCGGATGATTCCTTCATTATCGGTAGCGAGCCAGATGTTTCCCTTCTTGTCTTGCGAGATATGACGGATATCGCATGAGGTGAAGTTCTTCTTTCCTTCCTTCATCGTGATCTGTTTGCCTTTATTATCCGGAGTTACGATGCTCAGACCGTTGCGCTGTCCTATCCACATTACTTTATCTCTTGATTCAAAGAAGGTGTTGATGAAATTATCCTGTACGATGGATGGATGCGTGTCGTGCTTGATGAGATAGGCTGGCTTACCTGAAGGCTTTACGATGATGCCATAATTGTTGTTGGCAAACCAGATTTCTCCATTGCTTCTTCGGATAATATCCGAGATACTTGTGGTAAAGACTCTGGCAGGGATGCCAGCAAAGCCAGGAATCTCCTGATTGTAGAGCGTTTTGCCAGTCTTGCGGTTGTGCAGAGCTATGCCGTATGGATTCAATCCCAGCCAGAAATTCTCGCCATCGGTAGTGAGTATGGAATATACATAGTTGATGGTGAGACGGGTATGACTGGTATCGAGATTCCAGAGTTTGAACAGCGAAGGCTGGGTGTTGACCTGCAGAATGCCGTTGTTCTGCGTACAGAGCCAGATGTTGCCTTTGCCATCAGTAGCGATGTCATTATTGAAGTTGAGAGGGTTGTTTCCGATGGAGGTATAACCTTTCCATTCTGCATTGGGCATATCTTCTTCGAGATAGCACACACCTTCTCTTGTACATGCCCAGAGGGTTTTCGTTACAGGGTCGTGGGCTATCTTATAAAAGGTATCAAAATGATTGGCACTATACGGGTATTGGTGCATTTCAGGCTGTCTTACATTTCCCGGATTGTCGAGGCGTACTACACCATATCCCCAGGTTCCCACCCACAGCCGCTGGTGCTTGTCGAGGAAGAGCGAGTAGGCGGAATTGGTGGTATTGAGCTGCGGATAGCGGTAGAAGGTATTGCCTCCACGGCGGAAGCGCATGAGTCCTGCCGACCAGGTGCCGATGAGCAGGTCGCCATTTCTGTCTTCTATGATGGCTTTCACGCTATAGCCGGGCATTTTCTTTCTGCTGCCATTCTCATCAATGAGCCATGCATTCTTATTATTATAGGTATAGAAAGTCTCCGTCTTGGGATTGAAGAAGGAGATTCCCTCATCAGTTCCAATCCATAAAGTACCATCTTTCGATACGAAAAGGGTATAGATGATGCGTTGCGATTCTTCTGGCAGGAAGAAAGTCTTGAACTCTCCTGTGCGCTTGTTCATCCTTACCAGACCGTTGCGTGTACCCAGCCAGAGATTATCTTCATGATCTTCGGCAATAGAACGGATCGTATTGTTGGGCAGGATGCCAGGCTGGTAAGCATTCGTCTTGTAGGTTCTCACATGATAGCCATCGTATGATTTCACTCCGGCATTGGTTCCCACCCACATCATGCCTTCCTTGTCGAAGAACATGCAGCTTGCCTCTTCGGTAGGCGCTATGGTGATAGGAGGAAGATGTCGATATGGAAAATTCTGCCCTTCTATTGCCATACAGATGAGACTCAATATGAGAAGTAATATATGTTTCATGTCTAATTTCTACTATAGGTTTTTATAATATGGGTACAAAGATAAGTATTATTTTTCACATATTATTCCCTTTTTAATCTTTTTTTAGCGATTTGTTCCCTAATAATAGCGAAAAGTTCCCTTATGTTAAGAGAAAAAGCAAGATATTTGCAGCACGGAAACAAAAAATACCATCTGTTTCTTATGTTTCTCTAACTGAAACCTTTAATTATAGAATAAAAGAAATCAGACAAAAACAAAAATTGTATAACTAACAAATAAAAACAACTAGATGAAAAATGTGAATCTAATAACATCATCAAGAAGATTGATGGCGTTGGCAGCAATTGCCACAGGCGTTGCTTTGCCACAACAATTCATGATGACTGCTACGGCAGCTCAGGTTGTTCAGCAAGCCGGTGTTGTTAAAGGACAGGTATTGGACTCTAATGGTGAGCCTGTCATTGGTGCTACCGTAAAAGTGGGGGGGCAAAAGGGAGGTACAGTTACCGACATTGATGGTAACTTTTCTCTGAACGCTGCTCCTGGTTCAAATTTGGAAATCTCCTATATTGGTTTTAAAACTCAGACCGTTAAGGTAGGCAAAGGACCGGTAAAGGTAACGTTACAGGACGATAACCAAACTTTAAGTGAGGTGGTTGTCGTAGGTTACGGTACGATGCGTAAGAAAGACTTGACTGGTTCTGTAGTTCAGATTGATGCTAAGAAACTCGCCGACCAGAACCCAGGTTCTGTTCAGGATCTTCTGCGTGGAACTCCAGGTCTTCAGATTGGCTTCGACTCTTCTGCCAAGGGTGCCGGTGCTTCTATCCAGTTGCGTGGTCAGAACTCACTTTATACAGAAGGCAATCACAACTCTCCATTGATTATTCTCGATGGTATGCAGTTTGCCGGAGAACTTTCCGAGATTAACCCTGATGATATTGCTCAGATTGACGTGCTGAAGGATGCTTCTTCAGCTGCCATCTATGGTGCCAAGGCTGCCAGCGGTGTCATCATCATTTCGACCAAGAAGGGTAAGAGTGGCAAGCCAACCATCAACGTTAGTGCCAATCTGGCAGCCAACACCAAGGCGCAGTATCGCAAGGTGTTCAACGCATCAGAGTATATGACCTACCGTGAGGACTGGTTCAAAGCTACCACTTATGGTTATGACAAGGATGGTAAGTGGGGATACTATGGCGTAGATAGCAAGGTTCCTGCCGGCTATTATGATAATGTAGAGAATGCACAGCGCCTCTATGGTCTTACTTCAGACCAGTGGGCATCTATGGGTTCCAAGACTTTGGGTGCTGACGAGAGTCTCCTCTCGCTCTATGCTCGCCGTATGGGCTTCGATGCTGATGCCAGCAATGTGATGAACAACTTCCTGGCAGGTAAGTCATACGATTGGGAGGATGCAACCTTCCGCACAGGTTTCAATCAGGACTACAATGCCAGCATTTCGGGTGCTACTGACAAGGTAAACTATTATTTGAGCTTCGGCTATCTGAACAATCAGGGTGCCATCCAGGGTGATGACTACCATGCATTCCGTTCTAACATGAAGATCAATGCCAAGATTACCGATTGGCTGGAAGTAGGTGCCAACGTAAATTTCCAGGACCGTTCGGATGAATCAAGCCCAGTGCCAATGGGTGGTAACTATTGGGATGCCAACCAGTTGCGTGAGTCTCCATATTCTTCCCGTTATGACGAGAATGGCAATGAGGTGCAGTATCCACGTAGCGGCAACCCTACCAATGGTGGTTACAACTATCATTTTGACCAGCAGTATATCGACCTGGAGAAGGGTCAGACCATCCTGAACACCATCTTCAATGCCAAGGTTTCCTTGCCATTCGGTTTCAGCTATTCGTTCAATATTGCTCCACGCTTCAAGTGGCATTACGACCGTTACTTCTTGTCTGCTGAACTTCCAAACAGCGACCCAGCTACCCGTGGTTCCAACCGCAAGTCGGCAAAAAACTTCGATTACACTCTGAACAACACCCTTACCTGGGATAAGACATTCAACAAGGAGCATCACTTTACCGTGACTCTGGTACAAGAGGCAGAGGAATACCGTTATTGGAGCGACAATATCGAAGCTCGCAATATTACCCCTACTGATGTATTGGGCTTCCACTATCTTTCTGGTGCCAACAAATCTCAGAGTAACTTCTGGGCAAGCGATACCCACTCTACGGCAGCAGCCTACCTGGGCCGTCTGTTCTATGGTTACAAGGACCGCTATATGTTCACAGGTACCGTTCGTCGTGACGGTTACTCAGCCTTTGGTTCCAACAATCCTTGGGCTACATTCTGGTCTCTGGGTGGTAGCTGGGTATTCTCAGAGGAGGACTTCATAAAGCAGCCATGGCTCGACTATGGTAAGTTGAGAGTATCTTACGGTACCAATGGTAACCGTTCGCTGTCTGATACTTATCTGGCTCTTTCCAACCTGGCTGACGGTGGCAAGATGGCTTATTATCAGTATGGAACATCAAGCCAGACTATCCTGAATGCACTCTCTATCAGCCGATTGGCTAACCCTAACCTGGAGTGGGAGAAGACATCAGCCCTCAACATAGGTCTTGATTTCTCTGTTCTCAATCAGCGCCTCTCTGGTAGCATTGAGTGGTATCACAAGATTACCAAGGATATGATCATGTATCAGCGTCTGCCAAACTTTACTGGTTTCAGCAGCATCGCAACCAATCTGGGTGAGATTACCAACTCGGGTATTGAAATCACCTTGAATTCAAAGAACATCGATACTCCAGACTTCAAGTGGAATACAACCGTTGGTTTCTCTTACAACAAGAACCGCATCAAGCACTTGTATTACGACTATGATGAGAATGGAGATGAGCGTAGCGATACCTCTAACGGATGGTTCATCGGCAAGCCTGTAGGCGAAATCTGGAACTACAAGGTGACAGGTATCTGGCAGGCTGATGAGGCTGCAGAGGCTGCCAAGGTAAACCAGAAGCCTGGTGACCCTAAGGTGGCTAACGTCTATACAGCTGACGACAAGATCAACGAGGACGGAACCCGCACTCCTGTATATAATGATAATGATAAGGTATATCTGGGTACAACCAATCCTCCTATCTATTGGAACATGCGAAATGACTTCACCTTCCTGAAGAACTTCACCTTCTCATTCTCTATGTATTCTTACATGGGTCATAAGAGCTTGAACGGTAACTATCTGAATGGTGATAACTCAGGTTCTATGTTCACCAATACCTGCAACACATACAAGAAGGAGTACTGGACACCTCAGAACCCTACCAACGAGTATGGTCGTCTGAACGCTGTAGGTCCTACAGGATGTACCGGCGTACAGAAGCTCTACAACCGCAGCTTCGTTCGTCTGGACAACATCACTTTGGGTTATACCATCCCACAGGAGATTACCCGCAAGGCCAGCATCGAAAGAGTACACCTGACACTTGGTGTCAACAATGTATGCACATTCGACAGCTGGGAGTATGGTGATCCTGAGACTGGTGGCTTCGCAAACCGTCAGTTCCAGTTCGGTATTAATGTTACACTCTAAAAGATTTATCAAAATGAAAAAGAATATCAAGAATATATATAGAGGAGGACTCCTTATCGCTTTGGCAGGTACCATGGTTTCTTGCGGTGACGATTTCTTGAAGCAGGATCCTCTTTCGTTCTATGAGCCAGGTACTACCTATAGTACAGAGGCTGGTCTGCAAGCTGCCATGACCCAGTGTGACAAGCAGTTGAAGACTTATATCATCGACAACAACTGGAATAATGTGGGTCTTGCCACAAATTATCTGATGTCGGATGTGGGCATGTATGCCAAGACTGATATGGGTGGTGGTTTCCAGGACAACTTTGATGCCAAGCTGACTCCTACATCTGGTATGGCAGGTGGCGGTGACGGCAACTACATGCAGCGTTTCTGGGATCAGGGATTCAGCATGGTGAAGTATGCCAACTCCGTGCTTTCATACGTAGATAAGGTGCAGGGTTTGAAGGCTGAAATCCGCGATGCCTATAAGGGTCGTGCTTACTTCCATAGAGCTTATGCTTATTACAACCTGACTCTGCAGTTTGGTGATATTCCATTGATTACCAAGTTGCTTACCGTGCCAAAGCAGAACTACAAGTCAACCAGCAAGACTGCCATCTTCCAGATGTTGCAGCATGACCTGGAGTTTGCTGTTGAGCATGTTCCTGCTCAGGCTAAGATGTCTTACGTAGGTCAGGTGAACCAGGAGGCTTGCATGCAGTTGCTCATCAAGGTTTATCTCGTAAATGGCGAATATGCCAAGGCAGAGAAGCTTGCCACCGATTTGATCAACGATCACGGTCTGCACCTGATGACTCAGACATTCGGTACCTGGCAGCCATCTGGTTGCGAGACCACCTGGAAGGTGACCCGTAATGTGGTTTGGGATTTGCATCGTACTCCTAACATCTGCAACCCACAGAATAAGGAGACCATCATGGCCATCATCAACTCCAATGATGAGGACCACCTCAACTACAACGTGATGCGTGCCATGTTCGCTCACTGGAGCAATGGTGTCATCAAGGATCCTCACGGATTGGGAGGCCCTGGCCAATGTATTGCACGTAATAATAAGGATTACAATGAGAATCTTGACTGGACACGTGCCATCGGTCGTGGAATCGCCCTCAACCGTACTTCATTCTTCTACAACAAGACCATCTGGTATCAGGATGGCGAGACCGACTGGCAAGACCTCCGTCACAACCGTGAGGTAGGAAACTGGGTAGAGATGGAAGACATCAAGTACAATAACAAGAAATCAGACTTCTACGGCAAGAACTATCAGCTCTATGCCACAGAAGACTACGTGAAGGATGGCAAGGTAGTAGTGAAGAAGGGCGACATCCTCTGCGGTGATACCATCCGCAGCTGGTATCCTACTCCTCTCTATCAGCTCTACATCCTTGACGTTACCAATGAGAACAATATGGGTGCCAACCAGTTCCATGGTGCATCTGGTAAGGGATGTAATGGCGATATGTATCTGTTCCGTCTGGCTGATACCTATCTGCTCCGTGCTGAGGCTAAGTTCTATCAGGGCAATGTAACTGGTGCTGCTGACGATGTGAATGCCATCCGCAAACGTGCCAACGCCAAGAAGATGTACACCACAGTAAATATCGGCGACATCATGGCAGAGCGTGCTCGTGAGCTCTATATGGAGGAGTTCCGTCAGGCAGAGATGGTTCGTGTATCATGGTGTCTTGCCAAGAGCGGAATGCCTGATGAGTGGGGCAACACTTACAGCCTCGACAACTGGGACAAGCAGGAAGGTACCGACCTGAATGGTGGCAGCTACTGGTTCAAGCGTTGTACTACCTACAATGTCTTCAACCGTTCATATGGTAAGGGCGTTTCTGGTAACCAGTCTTTCGAGTACAAGATCAACAAGCATAACCTCTTCTGGCCTGTACCAAATTCTGCAATCACAGCTAACAACAAGGCTAAGCTTCGTCAGAATTTCGGTTACGACGGTTATGATGAAAGCACCCCAATGTTTACTAACTATGAGGATGCTATTGCTGATGAAGATACAGCAAACTAATAGATTAGGCTTACAATCATGTTAAGGAATGGGGATGCAACTTATATATGGTTCATCCCCATTTTTATAAAATAATTAACTCATATTATCAGCAAAATGAATAAACCATTCGTATTTATCATGTTGTGGATGATGTCTTGTCTCCCTACTCTGGCACAAGCTCCGATGGACGGAGGAGTATGGAAGGACAATACCGGCAAGCACATCAATGCGCACGGTGGCAACATCTTCAACTACAAAGGTACCTATTACTGGTATGGAGAAAGCCGTTCTGAAGACGGAAAACCTTACAGCTCTCTCGGCGTAAGTTGCTTTACTTCGAAAGATCTCAAGAGTTGGAAGAATCACGGATTGGTGCTCCCTGTATCAAATGAACCAGGTAGCGACATCGAGGGCGGTTGCATCATCGAGCGTCCAAAGGTTCTCTATAACCAGAAGACCAAGAAGTTCGTGATGTGGTTCCATCTCGAATTGAAAGGCAGAGGATATGGTGCAGCCCGCTATGGTGTGGCAACCTGCGATACTCCCTTCGGACCATTCAAGTTTGTACGCTCTGGCAGAGTGAACCCAGGCATCTATCCTGTAGGTTTCGCAAAACCAGACACCACAGACCTCAAGCATCAGCTTCTCTTCCCGGAACTGAAGAACTGGTGGACTCCAGAATGGCGCAAGCAGATAGAGCGCGGCATGTTTTGGATGAGAGACTTTGCAGGAGGTCAGATGGCGAGAGACATGACCATCTTCATCGATGATAATGGCAAGGCTTACCATATCTATTCTTCAGAGGAAAACTTAACGCTCCAAATCGCACAATTGACGGATGACTACATGCAGCACAACGGTAGCTATGTTCGTGTAGCAGCAGGTGGACAGAACGAGGCTCCTACCATCTTCAAGCAGGATGGCATCTACTGGATGATTACCAGTGGATGTACCGGTTGGGCGCCTAATGCAGCCCGCATGTTTAAGGCCAAGAACATCTACGGCCCTTGGGAACAGCTCCCTAACCCTTGCCGTGGCGATGGTGCCGACAAGACCTTCGGCGCACAGGGCACCTTTATATATAAGGTGGAAACTGCAGCACAGAAGAAAATGTTCCATGGTGCCGACTATGTGTTCATGGCAGATATGTGGAACCCAAAACACTTGAGTGACAGCAGACACTTGTGGGTACCTATTTCTTGGGAAAATGGTGCACCAGTGTTGAAAAAACAATAAAAATACGGTCGCTCTGCTTGTTTCTAACTTAATTTTCATATATTTGCAGTTGCTTAGCTGAGGCTACCGGCAACTCTCAACTTACAATTATCAATAACAGCAAACAAATTTACAACTATCTATGAATAATATATTTAAAAGTATCATGATGACTCTCGTCTTGGCGCTGGTTCCTTTCATGGGAATCTCTGCTAAGAAGAAGGCAGTTCAGCAGAGCGACCGCCAATATTGGTGCTCGCTT
>USJD01000140.1 GCA_900554835.1 uncultured Prevotella sp.
AGGTAACCGTGCCATTGGCTTTCAGCAAGTGCGAGAGCGAGCACCGTTACAAGAATTTCGAGATGGCTGCCTATACCTTGCAGCATCCGGGACATGCCGGTCTCGATACCAAGGAGTGGGACGTGAGCAAGTTTATGGGCTTCTCTTTTGATGATACCGATGTCTATAAGACCATCGAGGGAGCCAGCTATATCCTGCAGACCTATCCTGACAAGAAGATGAAGGCCTATATCGACAGCGTGCTCAATGTGGTGGGCGCTGCGCAGGAGCCTGACGGATATCTCTATACCGCTCGTACCATCAATCCGAAACATCCTCACGGCTGGTCGGGTGATACCCGCTGGAGCAAGGTGGAAGTGCTGAGCCATGAGCTTTATAATCTCGGTCACATGGTGGATGCAGCCTGCGCTCATTATCAGGCTACGGGCAGCAGAAAATTCCTCGATATCGCCAAGCGCTATGCCGACTGCGTGATCAAGGAGGTGGGTCCAAATGCGGGTCAGCACAGGGTTGTGCCGGGCCATCAGATAGCCGAAATGGCACTTGCACGCCTCTATACCCTCACCGGCGAAAAGAAGTATCTCGACGAGGCTAAATACTTCCTCGATGCCCGCGGTACCACCTCTATCCACGATGCCTACAGCCAGAGCGACAAGCCTATCCTGAAGCAGAACGAGGCTTGGGGACATGCCGTGCGTGCAGGATATATGTATGCCGGAATCGCTGATGTGGCTGCCTTGACACGTGATTCGGATTATATCAAGACCATCGACCGCATCTGGAACAATATCGTTTCCAAGAAGTATTATCTCACGGGCGGTGTGGGTGCCCGTCATGCCGGAGAGGCTTTCGGAGCCGACTATGAGTTGCCTAATATGACTGCCTACAACGAGACTTGCGCTGCCATTGCTCAGGTATATCTCAATGAGCGCATGTTCCTCTTGCATGGTGAGAGCAAGTATATCGACTGTCTGGAGCGCACACTTTATAATGGTGTGATTTCGGGCATGAGCATGGACGGAGGTCGCTTCTTCTATCCAAATCCATTGTCGAGCGATGGCAAATACAAGTTTAATGCCGATGGCACTACCACCCGTCAACCTTGGTTTGGTTGCGCCTGCTGTCCGAGCAATCTGAGCCGTTTCATCCCTTCATTGCCGGGTTATCTCTATGGCGTGAAGAACAAGGATATCTATGTGAATCTCTTTGCCGGAAATACTTCTTCTATCCAGGTGATGGGCAAGGAAGTGGTGCTGGAGGAGACTACTGAGTATCCTTGGAATGGCGATATCAAGATTGTGGTAAAGAAGAGTGGTGTGAAGGGTGCCAATCTGCTGGTGCGCATTCCTGGATGGGTTCGCAATCAGGTGGTTCCGAGCGACCTCTATAAGTATAGTGATGCCGAGAAGCCTGCTTATAGCGTGAGTGTGAACGGCAAGGCAGTGGAGGCTGATCTGGCTGCCAACAAGGGTTATCTGCCAGTGAAGAATATCAAGAAGGGTGATGTGATCCGCATCCATTTTGATATGCCTGTACGCACGGTTGTGGCTAACGGAAAGGTGGCTGACGACAGAGGCAAGGTGGCAGTAGAGCGTGGACCATTAGTGTATTGCGCAGAGGCAGTGGATAATGATGGTGCTCCTGTTCTTCGCAGCGTTGTAGCCAAGAATCCAGCTTTTTCTGTGATAGATGGTTATAGCATTTCAAATACAGAGACTAAGGGTGCTCCTGCGTTCTCAGTGAAGGCTATCCAGACCGATGCTCAGGTGCTCGATCAGGCTGCTGATGGCAAGGTTTCTGTGAAGAATCAGAAACTCACTCTGATTCCTTATTATGCTTGGAATCATAGAGGTGCCAATCAGATGAATGTCTGGTTCTATCAGGATTTGCAGGCTTTGGAGAAGTAGGTCTCATATGAAGTAAAAATCTGTGTAAATCTGTGAAATCTGTGGGACAAAAACTTTCACGAAGAAAAATCTGCGTCATCAGCGAAATCTGCGTGACAAAACCAATAGCAGCACCTTTCGGGCGCCAGCCATTGGCCAGCGGCCAAATATCCGCGAAAATCCGTGAGTAATCCGAAGAGCAAGATTGCCTCCGATTCATCCGCGTAATCCGATGAAGAAAAATCCGATGAAGAAAAATTCGATGAGGAAAATCTATGAAGAAACGAGACTTATACCCCTCACTTGGGTTAAAACTTGTGAAAAGGGTAGTGGGTTCTATATGAGCCCCTATGTATTACTAAAACTTCTAAATAAATGATGAAAAAAGAAAATGAAAATCAGCGATTCCGTATCGCTTTCAATGGATTCCGGGGCGGCAATAAAGGGAGCGTCACTTCCCAGCCTCTCTCGGAGTACGACAAAACCATTCGTTACCCCTGGGTACACGATGCGATATTGCGGATACGAGGCGAAAAGCCCATCCGCAGTGTCGACAATCATGATGCTGCAGCACTTGCCAAGGCTCAGCAGCGCATCAAAAGCCAGTTGCCCTTCCGCTGTGCCCATTATTACCAGTTCAAGGATAATAAGCGCCGCCAGGCAAACATTATCCCCGAAAGCTTCCTCTTTCAGACCACCATCGATGTGGACGAAAAGGAACTCGTAGAAAAGGCATTGGAACGGGCGAAACTGCTGGATTCCCTCGATTTTATTCCTGATGATATCGGAGAGCGAGGAGCAACGCCGGCTGCTGTGGGAAATCATGACGGGGATGAGGCTGTGGCGGCAGACCAACCCCCCGAGAAAGGGCAGAGAAACCCCTGGAAGGGAATGCTCCTGCATTTGGAGTATTCCGCCCGCAAGAAGCTCCATATTGACATTCGTATGCCGATAGGCATGACCATTGAGGAAACGCAGCGAGCCTATTACCTGGCGCTTGGCGTGCCGTGTGACGAGAGCTGCTTCTCGCCCGAACGCATCATCTTTATGACGGATGCCGACTCGGAAATCTATCGTTCCAGCGATTGGTATGCCCTTCTGCCGGAAGACGAAATCAATCTCCGAAGGGAAGCCTTCCGAAAGCGAGGTCTTGATATAGACGGACGGGCTTCAGAAAATTCTTCACAAAATCAAAAACATTCCAATTCAGAAAATCATGACAATCAACCGTTACTTTCCGGTGATAAAACCGGAGAAAAACAACCAGCTGTGGGAGGCACTCAAGTTCCTCCTCATCCTGCTTCTCATCCTGCTGATAGCCACATCCCAACTGGTGCTGGCAGTGCTCCTGCTCATCCTGATGGGAGCCATCATGGAAATGATAAGAATCTTATCGCTTTCGACCTCTTCAGGGCGCAGGCTGGGTTGGCAGAAGTAGATATCAATGCCGTAGGTTCGCGCCACTCCTCCCTCCTGGCCATCATGAGTGCCGGAGCCAGCAGGATGATGGGCGAAGAGGAACTCAGAAGGGTGGTGGAGCAGCGCATGCCCGCCTTTGCACAGGAGCGTGACTGCCAGCAACTCATCGGCGATTTCTATGCCCGCTATCACGACAGTTGCAAACCCATGTCGCGCGAGGTGATCCGCATCAATGCACAGGCTGAAAGGCTCGGCAGCAAGGAGATGGTGCAGCAGAGTCAGGAGGAGGACTATCCCGCACCGCCTCCGATGCCCCAAAAACTGCCCGCTCTCATCGCCCTACTCGTGAGTCGCACGCCCGAAGTCTATAAGCCAGCCGTGGCGCATGCCGTATTCCCGTCGCTCGCTACGCATCTCTGGAAAACCCGATTCAAGTATATCGACAATGTGGAGCATGAGGCCACGCTGATGACCTGTCTGCTTGCCGGAACCGGAGCCGGAAAATCGTGCGTGCAGATGCCTATCAGTTATGTGATGGAAGACATCCGTAAGCGAGACCGGGAAAACCTGGCAAGGGAGAAGGCATGGAAGGACGAGGTGACCCGAAAGGGTGCCAACAAGGACAAGAGAAAGCGACCGGAGAACCTCGTGATTCAGGAGATAGATGCCGACATGACCAATCCTGCTTTCGTAATGCGAACGGCAGAGGCACAAGAGCATTTTCTCTATACTTCGCTCAATGAAATAGACCAGTTTGATGCACTCCGTGGTCAGGGCAGTCAGCAGTTCCGCATCATGTGTCTTGCCTTCGATCCAGCCAACCAGTATGGTCAGACCCGCGTGGGTACATCCAGTGTTACAGAGCGCGTCACCATCCGCTTCAACTGGAATGCATCTACCACCATCCAGAAGGGTTTGCGCTACTTCTCCCGCGTGCTCACCGATGGTCCTATCTCGCGTATCAATTTCTGTACGATACCCGAAAG
The DNA here is from genome assembly GCA_900554835.1 of uncultured Prevotella sp. Lineage (GTDB taxonomy): Bacteria > Bacteroidota > Bacteroidia > Bacteroidales > Bacteroidaceae > Prevotella. The sequence continues at coordinate 4,292 of USJD01000140.1, forward strand.
AGAGATAGGCGCCGAGATGCCTGTCTATGGCTATTATGGCGATGATTTCCGAGAGGCTTTGCGCCCTTACATCGAAAATCTCTGTAAGACGAGCGGACTGGTGGAGTGCGATCGGGCCTTCCAACTCGCCCTGAAACTGAAGGAGGAGAATGCCGATTTTGCCCGCATGACGCAGAACCGCATCTACGAGAATCTCAGTTTCCGAGCCAATGTCATTGCCTATCTGAAGGCCTGTGTGCTCTACGTGGCCAACGGCTGTAAGTGGGAGCCGGAGATGGATGAATTCATCCGCTGGAGCCTGCGCTACGACCTCTACTGCAAGATGCGTTTCTTCGGGGATGCCATCGCCAAGGCCGAGGATGGGGGCGTGAAGTCAAGCCGTCGAGGACCTGCCAATCTCCTGCAGTTGTTGCCCGATGAGTTCTCCTATCAGGAGGCAATGGCCATCCGATTGGAGTATGGATTGGGACAGAAGGGCACGCGAACGATGATCAACAACTGGGTTCATCGGGGATATATTGAAAGGAAAAGCGTTTCCGGTAATGCTTCGGGTAATGTTTCGGGAAACTGCCAGAATGGAGCAATGGGGCAGAACCAGTCTGCCAATCAAACCAAGACCGATATCAATATCAGTAATATCAGTTTTGAAAATGCCTATTTTATCAAACTAAAATATAGAAAAGATGGAATTAATTTTGAAAAGAATTGCTAAGAAGAAAGAATATACCATCGGACGACTGTATATTCTGGGCGATGAGGATATGGAGTTGGGTGTCAACAACCGAGGTAAGTCGGTGAGGACTCTGAAGAATCCCGACCAGCTCAATCGCCAAACCTATTTCTGTGATACATTGGAACCTACCTGGCGCAATCTCTTGGGTGTGAAGTTGCCGCCACAGTTGGTGAACGAGTCGTTGGGACGCCAGTCGAGCAAGAAGGCTCGCAAGGTAGTGGGTCTGACGGCCATCCCCGAGGGCAGTTACCCAGTGGTCATAACGAAATCGCCCCGCTTCCGTCGCTGGCTTCCGCTGCTGGTAGGCGTGCCGGGTTTCACTGGCATACGCATACATAGCGGCAACATGGCGGCAGATACGCGGGGCTGCATTCTCGTGGGTGAGAACACGATAGTGGGCAGGGTGACCTCCTCTCGTGCCACGCTGACGAAGCTCATCACCACCATCATGGCGGCGAGCGATCAGGGCGAGGCGGTCTGGATTACCATCGTCTGAATCTCGTATTCTGAATACATGGATTCCGACTCTGTGTTCTCTACTTATTTCTGTATTCTTTAGGAAAGTTTACTTCCGGAAAAGTTTACTTCACTAAAATCTTCTTGACGGTGCCATTGCCCATCTTAACGATGTTGATACCCTTGGTCAGTTGGGCTTTACGGGTACCGTTGGCGCTATAGATAGAAGTAATCTCTGCATTCTTGAGATTGTCAGAGGTATTGCTGATACCATTTGTGATGTCCTCAATCGCTTTCTTGGCAGCTGCAATAGTTGTCTTGAGCGTATTGATGTCAGAGGTGGAGGTATCGTAAGTACCCTTGGCAGTCTCCTGCAATGCTGACTTGATAGCGTCCAGAACAGATTTCTGATCGTTCAGCTTCTCGTTCTTGAGCAGGTTTGCAGCCTCAGTGAAGAGGGAAGTATATTCGGTATAGACATCCTTCTGGTTGGCAGAAATGAAATACCAGTCATTGTCAATAGAAGGTTTTGTGCTTGCCACGTATTTCTCACCGCTGACGCTGAAGTAGGCAGTATTTGAGCCGTCTAATGTGATTCTTTTATATTTTGTGAGTTTATAGCTATTCTTTGTAGAACCTTCTACGATGGTAAAATCTGTTGCATCTCTATCGCCAGATACTTCTGCATGCCACTGATGAACTGGAAATATATAGATATATTCCAAGAACAGGCGATCTTTTGACTCATTATCGCAAGTGAAACTACGGGTTTCATCGCCATTAATGGTCCAGACATCTGCATCCTCGATATTCTTCACGGTAGCAGTCTTGCCGGTGATATAAGTTTCTGTAGCCACGTTGTAGATGTAAGCCTTCTGGCCATTACCAACGAGTTTTACAGGTTGGAGCCAAGAGTTTTCAGCAGCAGGAGCGAAAGTTTCATTCTCGTTGCTACCATTCTCATTGCCTTCAACAGTACCATTTTCAGTACCTTCAACAGTACCGTTTTCTGTGTTACCTGAAACATTCTGCGCAAGAGCAGTTGTGCCTACTGCCAGCAGGGCAGCGAGCATCATACCTTTGGCCATATTAGCCAGTGTGTAAATTTTCTTCATTTTACTTATTTGATTATTTATTATATTGAATACAATTCTTACCTGAACATGGGATACAATTCTTTCCTGAATATGGGACGCAAATCCCTTGATATAGACTATAAATCTCTGTTTACTAAGAACTTAAAGATTATGTCGTTTACTTTCTGGCTGCAAAATTACGAAAAAAACTTGGAGAAACCAAACTTTTTTAAAGGTAAAAGAGTAAAAAGGTAAAAAGGGATATTGAAATGAGAAATTAGAAATTAGAAATGAGAAATGAAGAAAGAAATGGAAGGGGGAGGAAAGAGAAGCAAAAAAACTCCCAGAGTAAATCTCTGGGAGTATCGCCTCGCATAAAAACTATCTCACGACAGAAAATACGCCAAAAAACAAAATGCTATATCTTTAAAGTTTTAGCTTATTTAAGAGGGATATCTTACAAATCCCAGCCCACTGCACTGGCACCAAGTACCGCAGCAGAGCTGCCATCGAGTGTAGAAATCAAGAACTTAGCCTTGCCCTTGAAAATTTTCAGTACACTCTTGTCGTAAGATTCCTTGAGAGGCTTCATCAGGAGGTCACCAGCCTTGGTAAGACCACCGAAGAATACGAATGCCTCAGGAGAACTGAACGCAGCGAAATCAGCGCAAGCCTCACCCAGCATCTTGCCAGTGAAATCATATACTCGCTTAGCCAAAGCATCACCCTTACCTGCAGCTACGCTGACATCATAAGAAGTAATATCTTCTGGCTTCATATCGCGAAGTAAAGATGGCTCGTCGCTCTTCTCGAGGAACTCACGGGCTGTGCGAGCCACACCAGTAGCAGAACAGTAAGCCTCCAAGCATCCCTTACGGCCGCAACCGCAGAGACGACCTTCCTCGCCGCGAACCATGACGACATGGCCCAACTCGCCTGCGAAACCATCGCAGCCATAGACCATCTTGCCGTCGATCACAATGCCGGAACCAACACCTGTACCGAGTGTTATGTCGATGAAATTCTTCATACCGCGAGCCGCACCGTAGGTCATCTCGCCCAATGCAGCAGCGTTGGCATCATTGGTAAGAGCCACAGGCAGACCACCTAATGCATCGCTGAAGAGCTTAGCCAAAGGCACTACACCATCGTGAGCCCAAGCCAGATTAGGAGCGAACTCGATAGTTCCGCTATAGTAATTGCCGTTAGGAGCACCGATACCCATCGCCTTGATCTTGTCGATACCACCCACGGTATCGATGATAGGCTGGAGAGCCTCCACGGCAGCCTTTACATAGTCATTTACATCATCATAACCACCTGTCTTGATAGCAGTAGTAGCTTTTATTTCGCCACGTGCATCTACGATGCCGAATACGGAATTGGTACCTCCCAGGTCCAAACCGATTACATATGGCTTAAGTGCATTCTCTGTCATGTTTTTCTTTTATTTAGTTAGAATTATGGTGCAAAGATATAAAAAAGTTTGTAACAAACAAAGTTTTACTCGAAAAAATTACAAGATATGGCCTTTTTTTTGTAACTTTGCGCCTTGTTATGAATTTAGTGTTTCCGATTCAGATAAATATACTTGATTTTATATTCAAGGGAATTATCATAGGTGTGATTGCCTCAGCCCCGATGGGACCTGTTGGCATCTTGTGTATCCAGCGCACTTTGAACAAGGGCCGCTGGTTTGGTTTCGTGACGGGTGTCGGTGCCGCTTTCAGCGATATCGTGTATGCCCTCTTCACGGGTCTGGGAATGAGTTTCGTGATGGACATTGTCAATAATGCCCAAAACAAGTTCTATCTGCAGATTTTCGGAGGTCTTCTGCTCCTGGTGTTCGGCGTATATTGCTTCAAGAGCAATCCTACGAAGAACATGCATCAGAGCAGCAAGAGGCAGGGCACGCTCTGGCACAATGCCATCACCGCCTTCTTTGTCACGCTCTCCAATCCGCTCATCGTGTTCCTCTTCATGGCCACCTTTGCCCAGTTTGCCTTCGTAGTGCCGGATATGCCGCTGGAGATGGGCGTGGGCTATCTGAGCATCATGTTCGGAGCGCTGCTGTGGTGGTTCGGTCTCACATGGCTCATCGACAAGATCAGGGGCAAGTTTGATACCAACGGCATCCTTATTATTAATAAGGTAATAGGAAGTATCGTGATCATCTTCTCGCTCATCGCACTCGTCGGAACCGTGTTCAATCTCTATCATCTCCCGGAATTCTAAGGGAGCATGCCCAATTTCTAATTTGAAATATAACATTTCTGATTTGAAATATAACATTTCTAATTTCTAATTTCTAATTAAAAAAAGATGTTTGTAGCTCAGGAATTAAAGAAGAAAAGTATAGCAGAATACCTTCTGTACATGTGGCAGGTGGAGGATATCATCCGTGCCTGCGGCTGTTCGCTCCCGGTTATCAAGAAGCACTATATCGAAAATTTTGATTTCACTCCGGAACAGAAGGAGGAGGAAATCGACTGGTTTGGCAATCTCATCCGCATGATGAATGAGGAGGGAAAGCGCGAATCGGGACATCTCAATATCAATAAGGTGCTGCTTCAGGATGTGATCGACCTGCACGGCATGCTGTTGCAGAGCACCAAGTTCCCTATCTATAATGGCGAATATTACAAGGTGCTGCCATTCATCGTGGAACTGCGCAACAGGGGCGACAAGGACGTCAACGAGATAGAAACCTGTCTGGATGCCCTCTACGGAGTGATGCTGCTCCGACTGCAGAAGAAGCCGATTACCCCGGAAACAGAGCGTGCCATCAAGGAGATAACCACCTTCGTGGGACTGCTCAGCGACTACTATATCAAGGATCGCACCGAGGGATTGAAATTTGACGACGACATGTAGTTATACATTATTATATATACATATTTTAAAATCATATAAATCATAGATGAAAGAAATAGAAAGAAGAAGAACGTTTGCCATTATCTCTCACCCAGATGCTGGTAAGACAACATTGACCGAGAAATTCTTGCT
>USJD01000141.1 GCA_900554835.1 uncultured Prevotella sp.
TGCTCATTCATGTTTATAGCAAGCATGAATCCGTGTCCGTGCGGTTATTACGGAGATCCCACCCATCATTGCGTCTGCACCCCCGGTCAGATTCAACGATACATGAACAAGATATCCGGTCCGCTTCTCGACCGCATCGACATCCAGTGTGAAATCACTCCCGTACCTTTCAAGGATATTTCAAAGGCAGCTCCGGGAGAGCCAAGTGCCAACATCCGGGAACGAGTCATCAAGGCAAGGGAGATACAAGCAGCAAGATACAAGGACTACAAAGGTATCCACTGCAATGCCCAGATGACAGAAAGGATGATTCACCAGTTTGCAGAACCCAATGAAGCTGGCATAGATATGCTTCGCATGGCAATGGAGAAACTCTCTCTGTCAGCAAGAGCCTACAGTCGCATTCTGAAAGTAGCAAGAACCATCGCCGACCTGGAAGGTTGCGAGCATGTGGAACTGCATCATCTGGCAGAAGCCATCGGCTATCGTGCACTCGACCGTGGCGACTGGGCAGAAAGAGGGCATATCTGATTTTCCAACGAAGGTATACTTATATTTTAAAAATCATTAAAAAACATAGTACTTTAAATATAATTCTCAAAAATAAATGTATTTTTGCGAATAAAAGCTACAAATAACAAAAGCATACTTTTATGGTTAAACTTATTGGATACCTTATCGTGTCATTGCTCGCTACAGCCAAGATGGTTGCCGCAAACAATGACACGATATTTTATGAAACTCAAGCTTTAAATTCTGAGGCAATTGGCTTAAATGAACCTGCATCAATTCCTACACCTAACACGACAGCTTTGGCACAATATGGAATCATCCCAACATCATTGCATACTGGCAAAGCTAACGTTTCTGTCCCCCTCTACAACAAAACTGTACGTGGGGTTAATCTAAACATGGAACTACTTTATGACACTTCAGGACTACTTGTAAACGTCTTACCAAGCTGGACAGGCCATTCTTGGACGCTTTCTATAGGTGGAGTTATTTCGAGAACCATCAAGGGGCGTCCTGACGAATTCGACACGCGAAATCACAGTTTCCCTGGTGTTGATTTATGGAAGAACTATTTTCATAGATACAACGGAAAGATAACCGACCCAGTTGAGGGTTGGGGTGATTATATGCCTGATATTTTCCATTTCTCTTTTATGGGCAAAAGTGGCAAATTCTTTCTTGGCAATGACGGAAACTGGAAAGTTGCTAGCGATGAAAACCTAATGGTTGAGTTTGATATTAACGATTCTAAAAATTACATCAAACCGTTCATTGATGTAGCACCTAACAAGTTGTACCAGCAACCTAAGTCTATAAAGGGTTTTACTCTTATTGACCAAGAGGGGAATCGTTATGTTTTTGGTGGAGAACAAAATGCCATAGAATACTCCATAGATATGCGTGAAGATAATGATGGAGGAAATGGTAGTGGAATCAATGGAGAAATGTATGCAAATTCATGGTATCTAACTGCTGTATATGATAGATTTGGTGTAGAAATATTCCATTTTGAATACGAAAGAGGTCTTTTTGTTATTTCTTCGGCTATATGCTACAAGAATAGTGTTCCTAAGATGATGATAAACTCTCCTGTTTATTTGTCAAAAGTGACAGGACATGATGGTATCACATTGCGTTTTGTTCGAGATACACAACTTTTGGCTTCTTCCAACTTCTACCATCGGTTATATTCGAAAGCAGGCAACAATATAAAGACGCTATATAACAACTTAAAATTGTTGCAAAAAGGGGGGAACGCATATCATTATTTCATTTACTTGACTGATCCTGCATATACACAATATCACAATCCCAATAATCTCAACAAGGAATATGACCCTTTGAATTCAATGGGCATGTCTCCTTTAAAAGAAATCGTTGTAAGCAACACAAAAAAGATATTGCAAAGATTTTCATTTGAGTATAATTATTCAAAAAATATTAGATTACATCTTAAGAGCCTACAAATAAAATGCAGCGATGGCGCTACAGATGGGATATATAAATTCAAATATAATTCTTTCGATAAACTGCCTACAATAGATGGTTATTGTGACTACTTGTCTCCTTATACAGACAGTTGGGGATATTATAATGGATTTGAAGATAAAAAATCTTTTGTAGATGAAGAAAAGTCTCAATATGGAATGCTTACAGAAATAGAATACCCAACAGGTGGAGTCGCTACGTTCGAATATAACAATCATAGATATAACAGCTACAAGAACACCTGTCGTGACGGAATGGTTTCTACAGGTGGAACATCTGAACTCGCTGGTGGTTTGTGTATTCGAAGTATCACAAACTACGAAGACAACACTAAAAGCAAAGAACTCAGCAAACAGGTGTTTTTTTATCAAGATGGGCAATTGTCCGTTCATCCAAACATATATCTCGCCGTTATAGAAAATTCTAATGTTGGTTCCGTATATGGCACTTTTACCCCTATACCTATGGCAAACCTTTTTGGCTATCATATCGGGTATTCAACTATTTATGAAGAAATTTGCTCAGAAGAAACAGAAATACATAAAGTATATAAATACACAAATTTTTCTGATTATAAAGATCAATCTTGTTGGAAAGACCTACGGCAAGACAATCTGCAAGACATACTTGCGGCTTATGACGAATGGACAACAAGAGACTATTGCAAAGGGCGTTTGCTGTCTTTGGCAATCCTAGGAGAAGATGATAGCAATTGGGAAGTTACCACATATAAATATAGGCAAGATTTTGCCGTTATGGAACAAGATTATGTAGTTGGATATATGGATAAATCACTATCTGCTGTAGCACGACCAGGAGTATTGGCAGAATATCATCTATTCTATCCCAAATATGACATAGAAGAAAAGATGCATTTGTTAAGACAGGACAATTATGGAATTTATAAACTTACAGATGTTACGAAATATGACATGAAAGATGTCAGTATTACACATCCATATGGGCAGGCGCAAATGCGCTTATGCAATTCCGAAACTGTTAGTCGAGCAGGAACTACCAAACGTGTGGAATATGATTATTTGCAGTCAGGGTATTATGCACCTTTAGTTGCAACAAGAGACTACCACGACAATGTGTTGACAGGTGGACAAATGATAGAATATGGAACTTTTGCAATCAACAACAAGAACATTCTTATGCCTAAATATGAGAAAGAGTTATTTCCGTCTGGAAAACAAAGCTTGGTTAGAACATACCATAAATATACTAATTCATATCTTCCATGGGAATATTCTAGTAAAGGTCAACAGAAGGTAACTTTGACTTGGAATCAATTTGACCAATTACTTTCATATACTATAGGTGATGAAACTACTAATTGTATGTATGGTGATTTCGGTTGTGTTTCAAAAATCATTCTCCCCAATGGCAATGAAAACAATTACGAATACGACAGTATGCAGAGATTAGTAGGAACAAAAGATAAGTACGGCAGGTATCTCCAAAAGCACAAGTACAAGTATCGTACTGGAAACAATTGATGTTTTACCAAAAAAAATCGAAAAGAAATGAATATCCATAAAATAACACTATTACTAGTTTGTCTTACAACAATCTGCCAGATAAAAGCCCAACATGTTCTTTCCAAGAAGAATTCTCTTGTGCGCTCTGGCGATGTTATTTGCAAGCAAGAAATTGAATACCTAGAGCCAGAAGGCTCCGGCATGGATGTCGTATGGGATTTTCGAGATCTTGACATACACAAAAAAAAATACATGGTAGAATATTTCTGTGACAGTCTGTTGCAAATATTCAAGTACGAGCCTACATTTATGGAACAATATAAGTTTGAAGGTGATACACTATTCAAGACAAGATACGAAAACCCAATCACAAATATTAGTTATAACAAACCAATTCCTGACATGATATATCCCATGGCTTATGGTAACATCTATACAGCTGAGTTTGAAGGGAAAGGTACATATTGCCATCACAATTGTCTGGCAACAAGCGGTTCGATTCTTTTAGAAGCGGACGCTAATGGCATCATTCTCTTCCCAGAACAAGATACACTCAGAAATGTTCTACGAGTTCATACTCAAACTATATCTACTATTGGTATCGAAAGGGATTCTGTCATAACGGATTCTACAAAATGGATGAGAAATATTGAAGATACATATAGATGGTATGTTAGTGGCTACAGATACCCACTATTTGAATCATATAAACAAGCTTTACATGATGGATTGGGGAATGTTAGATATAACAAAACGTCTTTTCAAACACTTCCAGCCGTTCTTAGGCAACTTAACGATAGTATAAATCAAGAGCTTCGCAGCACTGGAACATTACACTCCAATACTGGAACAGGTAACATGCCATACTCGGTAAATGTGATAGGCAGCAAGGTAACGATAAATTATTCACTAACCTCCAAAGCCACAATCAAAGCAATGGTCTCAGATTCAAAGGGTATCATATATCGCCAGCAGATTCGTAAAGATGCAGCTGGAAAAGATTACTCCTTATCTGTCAGCCTCTCAGGTCTCCGCAGAGGCGAATACATTCTCTATGTCAACATAAACGGAAACGTTTACAGCAATACTATACTACATAATTTTTGAAAACTATGAAATGGAAATTGAGTTTTTCTATAACAGGCATCCTTCTCCATCTTGCTGCTTTTACGTTTGCTCAGTCTAGCAATCAAAACTATGTACAGACGGAAACGATGCTTACAGAGAATGGGGAACACAAAATAACAACCATCGAATATTGCGATGGTCTTGGTCGTCCGTACCTCACTGCAACTACAGGTCTGAATACCATTGGCGCATCGGCTTATAGCCTAAAGACTTTGGTATATCCCAACAATGCTGTTGAAGAATGGTTGCCTGCTCTATCAGACCAAAATCTTGAATGGAAAGAAGCAAGTGAGATTCGTCAATTGTCAAAAGAGACAAATGTCGAGTCCAACCCTTTTCGCTCTATTACCTATGACGTTTTAGGTAGAGAACTCTATTCTCTAGGAGTTGGTGACAAATGGCATTCCGCAAATAAATATTCATCCATACAACGATTTACCAATGTCAAGAGTGGTGTTGCAAAACTGACTGTGAAGCAATATCGTGCCAACAAAAACAACGACATAGTAGAAAACGGTGTTTGGGAAACTGGAAGTTTAAGTGCAGAGCAGACAATGGATGAAGACAACAAAGGAATGATAGTCTTTACAGATTTACATGGACAAAAAATACTGGAACGTAGATTCTCGGGAACCGACAAATACAATGACACGTACTTTGTTTACAATGACTATGGTTTGCTGAGTTATGTCCTGACTCCTATGTTCCAAAATGAAAAAAGTTTGGGTAAATATGCGTACAAATACCTATATGACACACAAAACCGCTTGATAAGTAAATGCCTACCAGGTTGTGAGCCTATACGCTATTGGTACGACGATGAAGATAGGCTTGTGTTTGTGCAAGACAATGAACTGCAAATAAAGGGAAAATGTCGTTTTATGTTTTATGATGTAAAAGGACGAGTTGTATTGCAAGGCTTGTGCTCCAATCAGCCTAGCAACTGTCTTTCGGGAATTGCCATTACGCAGATAAAAGGATTGTTTGATACTGGTTTCAGTAATCCTAGTACTCTCCAATTGGTATCTCCTGAGTTTGAGGCTGTATATTACTATGACAATTACGATTTTTTCAATGTTCCAGCATTTAGTAATTATGGCTATGTCAACCAAATGAAGAAAACCGCCAACACGAATGCCATGGGGCTTCAAACTGGCAGTATCGTCATGGCTTCCAATGGTGAGAAACTTTATAGAGTCAATTACTATACAGAGAAAGGTCTTGCATACGATACTCGCCAATCCATGTTGGAGGGCAAGTTGTTATTATCTCGTTCTAATTATTCTTTTACCGATAATCCTTTGCGTACCGTATATGAACTTCGTCAAGGTGCTCGCATAGACTCCATTGTTTTCGAGAACAGATATAACCAAAACAATGATGCCTTAATGAGCACGACTATTTCATATAATGGCGCACCTGCTTGCTCTGTTTCCACGCTAGAATATGACAAGTTGGGAAGGCTCGTCAAAAACACTTTACCTAACAAAGCAGGGAACATAGAATATGAATATGACATCAGAAATGCAGTGACAAAGATACAGAGCAACAGGTATTCTGAAGCAATTGGGTATGAAGGCTTGTATAATGGCAACATCGCATCTACAGAAAATTTCTATGGGGACTATGAGGAGGCTGGCAGTTATGCCTACGAATATGACGTGCTCAACCGTATGACAAAAGCAACTTTCTCCAACAATAATAAATACTCTGAGGAAGCAGACTATGATGACAACAGCAACATCTTGCATCTAAAAAGATGGGGCAAACATAACGATGGGAACTATAAGAAAATAGATGACCTAACCTATAGTTATATAGGCAACCAACTTTCAAACATAGAAGACAAAGCTGGTCAACTTGTATATGATGGAAGCTTTGACTTCAAGGAGTCTGGCACTTCAGAGAACTATGCCTACAATACCAATGGTTCCATGACATTCGACCCAAACAAAGGGCTGACAATTGATTATTCCGACATGGGGCATCCAAAGAAAATGACTTTTAGCAATGATAATACTACCGAATATACTTATAGTGTTGAAGGTGAAAAATTGAAAGTAGAATGGAATACGGCAAACACAACAACTAATAGGGTCGAATACGTTGGTCCATTTATCTTAAAAGATGGAAAATTGGATGCCTTCCTTTTCTCTGGAGGTATTGCCACTATTGCCAATAATCAAGCAACTTTTCATTTCTATATAAAAGACCACTTAGGTAGCAATCGCATAGTTGTATCCGAGGATGGTACAATCAAACAAAAATTGTACTATTATCCATTTGGTGGATTATATGGTGACATCTGTGTAAATCCCGAATTTCAGCATTACAAGTACAACGGCAAAGAGTATGACCATCAGCATGGACTTGACCTCTTAGACTATGGTGCTCGCATGTACAATCCTGTTATCGGAGGTTGGCTGTCAATAGATTCAAAGGCAGAAAAGTTTTATCACATTAGTCCATACGCATATTGTTTTGGTAATCCTATCAAATTCATTGACCCAGATGGAGAAAGACCTAAGGCTTCTGAAGCTGCATTGATGGCGGTTTATGTATATGGTGATAAAGATGCGGATTTCTATAAAAAACAATTAGAAAAGTTTGGATGGAAAACATCCGATTTTAAAACATCCATCCAGATGAACTATACAAAATTTTATCAACATGGATTACAATCCGCATTGTTCGAACGTACAACAAATGGAGTTACAGAATATGCTTATGTCTATGCTGGAACAAATTCTGTTATGGATGCTGTTGAAGACATTGCACAACTCGCTGGGGCTTCCCCTCAGTATTATGCAGCTATCAATAATGCTAAAACATTGTCTCGTGAGTTAGGTAATAATGAATTGACTTTTGTCGGTCATTCACTTGGAGGTGGAGAAGCAATTGCTGCAAGTATGGCAACAGGTAGAGCGGCCATCACTTTCAACTCCGCAGCCGTTAGTTGGTTGACAAAACAATTCGGTGGGCTAAACAAGAATCCTAATGTAGTAAACTATCGTGCGATAGGTGCAAAAGTAGGACTTGGAAAACTCAGATTTGGAGGCGACATTTTGAACAACCTACAAGAAAAGGTTGGTCTTGCTTTACCTGGTATGACAATTGGCATTCCTATGGGATTAACACCAACTCATACTATATACGATTTCTTAAAATTTAAACTGCCAGAGCCATGGGAAAGTTATTAAAAAAGCTATTTTACGCACTACTCATTTGTAGTTTTCTTTACACATGCGTCTATCATCGAATAACACATTTGAGTAGCGATGAGTTAGAATGGGTTACAAACAGAAAAGTGGGAGAAATCATGTATTTCAAATCCCAGTTTGGCGAAGTTGATACGGTTGAGATTTTTGACACATACATTAATAATTCCTTGTCTCCACTCAACTTTGCATACTTTAATATAAGTCAGCACGAATACATTGCATACGCAAGCGTATTTTTTACATCCAAGAACAAGAGTGGTATGGATGGAGATTTATTTGTCAAAAAGCCATTCAATGGGAAACCTATCGTCTTTTCTGGTGGAGTGTTCATGAAGAATCGTGAGACTATTCCTCTAAAATTGACAACTCTTCGATTACACAACCAAACACTTGATGATGTTATGTTTTTCGGCAACCTAAAACCTCTAAACAATGATTTACCAGAAAATCCAGTCATGAACTATGCTTGGAGCAAAAAGTATGGGCTTGTGCAATATACCTTCAAAGACGGAACTGTATTCACAAGAATAGACATTAGGTAATAATAAAAAAATAACGTGGTACATTTTTGTATTGCTTTCAGAAAGCGATACATATTAAAAAGATAGAGTATCAAACTCTTCTTATGTATTATATTTGGAGAACGAAAAAATGAAAAAAAAATACATATATCTCATAATAATTGTGCCTATCTTTGTATTTCTTTTGCTATGGCTGAACAATATATTGTCGTATAGTAGAAGAATTGGAGATACTCGCTTCTATCTTGTGGAGACATTTGCTACTTCAAAAAAAGGCAAGCCATTAGCTAGATTATTTTATAAGCAAACTGACGGTCTTGGGTACGATGGAGAATTAACATATGAATTTCCAAAAGTAATTCTGTGGAATGACAAGTATCTCATAGCCAAGAACTATAATGGCGACAGTCCTGCTATTACTAGCTATACTGTAATCAACCTAAAATGTACGAACACAATAAATAACATGAGCTCTTGTATTCGTAAATTTACAAAAAAAAATGATTATGAAAATTTTCTGAAAGAAAATAATATTAAAGAATCCGCAATGAACAAGACAGGCAACCATATATTGTGGTAAAAAAGTTTAAGGTCTTGTTTTACCAGGTATGACAATTGGCATTCCTATGGGATTAACACCAACTCATACTATATACGATTTCTTAAAATTTAAACTACCAGAGCCATGGGAAAGTTATTAAAAAAGCTATTTTACGCACTACTCATTTGTGGGTTTCTCTACTCATGTGTCTATCACAAAATGACACACATGAGTAGCGATGAGTTGGCATGGGTTGCTAATAGAAAAGCAGGAGAAATCATGTATTTCAAATCCCAATCAGGCAAAGTAGATACTATCAAAACATTAGAAGTATTTATTCATAATTCCTTAGACCCTATAAATTGGGGCTACTTCAACACAAGTTCTAAATCGTACATAGCAACAGCTAATGTTAGGTATGGTATTAATAAAAATGATGGAGGAATTTTGAGCATTGAAAAAAAACTTAACCATAAGTCAATATGCTTTTCTTCTATACTATCCGAAGGATGGCAATATGATGTTCCACTAAAGGTAACCAGCCTGCGAATACGGAATGTCACGCTTGACGATGTAATGATTTTC
>USJD01000142.1 GCA_900554835.1 uncultured Prevotella sp.
TGCTTCCGTGCTCCTGCAACATGCGGTTGTAAGCCGTGAGCAGCTGGTGCATGTGGTGGTGGGTGTAGAGGCGGTAATAGCAGACAGGGGTGTCGGCGATGTCGTTTGCGAAAGCGCCTGTGCGCACCCACTGGTCGACCTCTCCCTGTGCCGCGTCGAGGAGGTATTGAATTTTTGGGAAGAACTGCTTCCTTGAGCCGTAGCTCAAGCATGAGGCAATGAACGCCATGGCTTCCTGGTTGGCTTCGCCCTTGACCTTGTGCATGAAGGAGCTGGGGTCGGCAGGCAGGAAGTCGGCCGTCTCGTAACGTTCTGACAAACTGATGATATGTTGCTTTAATTCTTGATCCATAATCTTTGTTCTATTCTATAAAAAAGAAAAAAGCGATAACCTTCACAGGCTACCGCTCCAAATCTTCAATAGGTATTAGTTTCCTTTAAGGTAAAAAGATTGTTTTCAGGATAACGATGGCAAAGGTAATACTTTTTATTTATTCTACCAAATATTTCTTTGCCTTTTTTCTCCACTTTTTGCCTTTTACTTGTATTTCACGAATATTTAACGGGTTTTAACCAAAAAAATCCGTGCAAACGTTTGCTTTGCTTGATTTTCCCTATAATTTTAAATAATTTGTTCTCGTATTGTTTTCTTAGTGTTAAAATCACAACATAGTGTCTTTTATCTGAATAGTATGGATTTTCATTAGCAAGATTTATGTTTACCACCCAAAAAAGGGTGTGTCATAAATCCATGACACACCCCCATTTCTATTGGATATAGTAATTGATACTATTTGTTGTTCTTGATCTTCTCGACGTATGCGTCAATTACAGCTACAGCTGTGATGTTGACGATATCCTGTACGCTGCTCTCAGAATCGGTGAAGTGGATAGGCTTGTTAAGACCCATCTGGATAGGACCGATAATCTCAGCCTCAGGACTCAGAGCCTGCAAGAGCTTGTAAGCACCGTTGGCGCTGCTGAGGTTAGGGAATACCAATGTGTTGACATCCTTACCCTTCAGACGAGAGAACGGATATTTCTCATCGCGCAACTGCTTGTTGAGTGCATAGTTCACCTGCATCTCACCATCAATTGCCAAATCAGGGAATTCCTTCTGCATTGCTTCTACGGCATTCTTTACCTTGACAGGTGAACCCTGTGCATCGGTACCGAAGTTTGAATAGCTCAACATTGCCATCACTGGTTCCTCATTGAAGAACTTCACCGTACCAGCAGACAACTTAGCGATATCCACGAGTACATCCTGGTCTGGGTGGCGGTTGATGAGGGTGTCAGCAATATAGAAGATGCCCTTCTGAGTGTTGAGAATGTGCATGGTTCCGAAGGTGTTGTAGCCCTCACGGATGCCAATCACGTCCTTAGCCACCTTGATGGTGTTGGAATATTTAGTGTAAAGACCTGTGATGAAAGCATCAGCATCGCCTTGCTCTACCATAGACATACCGAAGTAGTTACGCTCGTACATCTTGTCGTAAGCCTCCTCGAAAGTATAGCCCTCGCGTGCTCTCTTTTCTGCCAAGTGTTTAGCAAATGTTGCGCGGCGACCTTGCTCGTTGTCTGCACGCATATCTACGATCTGAATGCCCTCCAAATCAAGTTTCAAGCGGTTAGCCACACGGTTCAGACGGTCTGGGTTGCCCAAGAGAATTGGCTCGCAGATGCCTTCTGTCTTAGCCTGAACGGCTGCCTTCAACATAGTTGGGTTGCCACCTTCTGCAAATACCACGCGCTGTGGATGCAGGCGGGCTGTATCATGGAGCTTGCGGGTCAACTTGGTCTCCTGGCCGAGCAACTCACGCAGGTGCTGCTTGTATGCCTCCCAGTCGGTGATAGGAGTGCGGGCAACACCGCTGTCCATGGCTGCCTTTGCGATAGCTGCACTCACCTCAGTAATCAGACGAGGGTCAACTGGTTTTGGAATGAAGTATTTAGGACCGAATGTAAGGTCGTTGACATGATAAACTTCATTGACTACATCAGGAACGGGCTGCTTGGCCAGGTCTGCGATAGCGTGTACAGCTGCCAACTTCATCTCCTCATTGATGGCACGGGCGTGAACGTCGAGTGCACCGCGGAAGATATATGGGAAGCCGATTACGTTGTTGATCTGGTTTGGATAGTCAGAACGGCCTGTTGACATCAGTACGTCTGGGCGACTTGCCATTGCGTCCTCGTAGCTGATTTCAGGCACAGGGTTGGCAAGTGCGAATACGATAGGGTTGTCGTTCATAGAGCGCAACATATCCTGAGAGAGCACGTTACCCTTGCTCAAGCCTACGAAAACATCAGCACCCTTGATCGCCTCTTCCAAAGTATGGACGTCGCGACGGTCGGTGGCAAAGATCTTCTTCTGTTCGGTGAGGTTCTCACGGTCGCTTGTGATCACACCCTTAGAGTCGAGCATCAGGATATTTTCCACCTTTGCACCGAGAGCTACATAGAGCTTGGTACAACTGATGGCAGCAGCACCGGCACCATTGACAACGATTTTCACCTTGGAAATGTCTTTGCCTGCAACCTCGAGGGCGTTCTTCAAACCTGCTGCAGAGATGATGGCAGTACCATGCTGGTCGTCATGCATCACAGGGATGTCGAGAGTCTTCTTCAGACGCTCTTCGATGTAGAAGCACTGAGGAGCCTTGATGTCCTCCAGGTTGATACCACCGAAAGATGGGGCAATGCGCTCTACGACTTCACAGAATTTCTCTGGGTCTTTTTCGTCAATCTCGATATCAAAGACATCGATTCCACCATAAATCTTGAAGAGCAATCCTTTACCTTCCATCACAGGCTTACCGCTCATGGCACCAATATCGCCAAGACCGAGCACAGCTGTACCGTTGCTGATAACGGCTACAAGGTTACCCTTGTCTGTGTACTTGTAAACATCGTCTGGATTCTGCTGAATCTCAAGACATGGGAATGCTACACCAGGTGAATAAGCCAAACTCAAATCCGTCTGAGTATGGTATGGCTTGGTTGGCTTAACCTCGATTTTTCCAGGACGACCATTTACGTGATAGGCAAGAGCCGCCTCCTTTGTAATCTTTACCATAATAATATGTTAGTTTAAAGTTTTAAATTCTTACGATTTTTATGCATTTTGTGCACATTTCGAGATTTTTGTGCAAAGGTAATAAAAAACCAGTTAAATTGCGTAGGTTTTTTGTTTTTTTTTGTATCTTTGCACAAAAAAACTTAGACAGAGCAAAAAAATGGTCGAAATTAATGAATATCGCAAGGAATTGAAATGTCGAATCATCGACTATGCCATGGGTGAATTTTACAAGCGTGGCGTCAGGGCTGTGAAGATGGATGAAATCTCACAAGGGCTTCATGTGTCTAAGCGTACCGTATATGAAATATTCGGTGATAAAGAGGAACTGCTCCTTGCCGGCTTGAAAATCAAAAGTCAGGAGATGAGAGAAAAGTTAGAGGCCTATGCCTGCAATGTGGCTCATAATGTAGTGGATATTATCGGCTATTTCTATAAGCTGCAGATGGAGGTTAACAGTATGGTGGGTGTTGCTTTTTATGAGGAAATCCACCGTATGCCTCGGGTGATTGAGTTCTTCGATCAGGAGCACGAGCGCGAATTTGCGGATAGGGTGAAATTCCTGAAAGCGGGTGTAGAGGAAGGTCTCTTCCGTCAGGATATTGACTACAGCCTTACGATGGAGCTACTCAGTGCCTCCATGAGTGAAATTATGCGAAATCAGCTCTACAAGAAATATAGTATGCAGGAAATGTTTGACAATTATTTCTTGGTTATCATACGTGGATTCTGTACGGAGCGTGGTGCGGCATTGTTGAATAAGGTTATCGAATAGTCTGTCTGTTCGGTAACCTTTGTTCGTATATATGTATTTTTTCTCCTTATATATAAATAAGGTATAGGTAATAACTCAGATAATATAGGTAAATCATGAAGATAGTTTTGATAGGGGCTGGTAATCTGGCCACCAACTTGGGAAAGGCACTTCTCTCTGCCGGACATGATATCGTGCAGGTGTTTAGTAGAACAGTAGAGTCGGCTACCGCCTTGGCTCAGATTGCAGGAGGGGCACCTGTGACGGATATTGAACAGGTACGTGCAGATGCCGATCTGTATGTGGTTTCCGTAAAAGACTCGGTTTTGGGCGAATTGCTGCCACGACTTTGTAAGGGGAAGGAAACCAAGGTATTCCTGCATACGGCTGGTTCTATGGATATGAACGTCTTTGAGGGCATGGCTATCCATTATGGTGTGTTTTATCCGATGCAGACTTTCTCTAAAAGCAAGGAAGTGGACTTTTCTGAGATTCCTTGTTTTATAGAGGCAAATGATGACTATGCTCATACCATGATAGCTGATATGGCGCATGAATTGAGTGGGAGTGTGTATGAATTGTCGAGTGCTGACCGTAAGTACTTGCATCTCTCAGCCGTCTTTGCCTGCAATTTTGTCAACCACTGTTATGCTATCAGTGAGAAAATTCTGGCAGATCATGGTATCCCGTTTGATGTGATGCTACCGCTGATAGATGAGACGGCCAGGAAAGTACATGAACTTTCTCCAAGGGAAGCACAGACGGGACCTGCCGTACGGTTTGACGAGAATGTGATTCGTATGCAGGCAGCCTTGCTGAAGGATCAGCCTCAGATCAAGGATATTTATGAGCGTTTGAGCTTAGGTATCCATCGTTTTAGTAAGAAATAGTAATCATCGTTTCAGTAAGAAATAGAAGTTAAAAAGATATGATAAATTATGATTTAGATAAGATCAAGGCCATTATCTTTGATGTAGATGGTGTGCTTTCCCGTCAGACAATAACCCTTTCTCCTGCTGGTGAGCCTTTGCGTACGGTGAATATCAAGGATGGATATGCCATCCAGTTGGCGCAGAAATCAGATTTGCGCATAGTGATACTCACGGGTGGAAAATCGGAGGCCATCCGTCTTCGCTATGCGGGATTGGGCGTAGAGGATATCTATATGGGTTGTGCAGTTAAAATCAAGACCTATCGTGAGTTTCTGGAGAAATATCAGTTGACGAACGAGGAAATCATCTATGTAGGCGATGACATCCCTGATTATGAGGTGATGAGAGAGTGCGGATGCCCTTGCTGTCCTGCCGACGCATGTTCAGACATCAAGGACATCTCTACTTATGTATCTTCCTGCAATGGTGGTGAAGGCTGTGGTAGAGATGTCGTGGAACAGGTGCTTCGTGCACAGGGAAAATGGCTGTCGGGAGCGAAGGCTTTCGGATGGTAGATTAATATGAAAACAGAACAAGAATATGAAGAATTTTAGAATCATATTGGCAAGTAATTCGCCTCGACGCAAGGAACTTTTGGCAGGTCTCGATATTCCTTTCGAAGTGAAAGTGATTCAGGGTATAGATGAAAGTTATCCTGAATCTCTTCCTGCATACGACACAGCCCAGTATATAGCAGTGAAAAAAGCTGAGGCATACCGCCCTCTGCTTGATTCTGCCATCAATCAGCAGAAAACTTCCAACACTCAGCAGGAATCTTCAGATGATATCAGAAACCACGAATTATTGATACTTACTGCTGATACCGTAGTGATAGCACCGAGCAGTGAAGAACAGAATGATCAGGAAGGAAAGGGTATCATTTTGGGAAAACCGAAGGATGCTGCGGATGCGAGCAGAATGCTGGAAATGCTAAGCGGAAAGACCCATCATGTGGTGACTGGTGTCTGTATCACTTCTCAGGAAAAACAGCGACAGTTTTCTGTCATTACGGAGGTTACTTTCAAGAAACTGTCAAAGAATGAGATAGATTATTATGTAGAGCATTACAAACCGTTCGATAAGGCTGGAGCCTATGGCATTCAGGAATGGATAGGTTATATCGGTTGCACGAGTTTGAAGGGAAGCTACTTTAATGTCATGGGACTTCCTGTGCAAAGAATCTATGAGGAATTAAAGAAATTCTAAGGAGTAAGAATTTTGTTATAATTATGCGTTTTGCATGTAGGGTTCCCAGTTTTTTCCTCTCGTGACAGGGAAAGATTCCTCATTTAGATTTTTTTAAAATAATAGTTTTCTCTATGTCATAAATTATGGCTATCTTTGTGCGTTTTATGTAACTTAGGTAGTAATATGACTAATAATGTGAAGTCAAAAGTCAGGGATGTTTTGGATAATTATCTGGAGATGAATAAGCATCGCAAGACTCCAGAACGTTATGCAATCCTTGATGCTGTTTATAGCTTAGAAGGGCATTTTACGCTCGAAGACCTTGGGGCGCAGTTGGAAAAGATGCATTTTCCCGTAAGTAGGGCTACGCTTTACAATACGATGCATCTATTCATCGAACTCCGGCTGGTCGTGCGACATAGTTTGGTAGATGGTACCAAGTATGAAGCAAGTTTTAATAATGAAAACCATGTGCATCAGGTGTGTACGGTTTGTGGTAAGGTAACGGAGGTGCAGGCACCGTTAGTAGTGGATGCCATCAACGAGACCAGGCTGCAGAGATTCCGTCGTGATGCCTTCGCTCTCTATATCTATGGAGTGTGCAGTACGTGTCAGGGCAAGATGACCAGAAAACGTAACAATGGTAAAGTAGAAAAGTCAAAATAACTATTTATAAAATGAACACAGGTAAAGTAGATGTCCTGCTGGGTCTTCAGTGGGGCGATGAAGGTAAAGGTAAGGTGGTTGACGTGTTGACCCCTAAGTATGATGTGGTAGCTCGCTTTCAGGGTGGTCCTAATGCAGGACATACATTGGAGTTTGAGGGACAGAAATACGTTCTTCGCTCTATCCCTTCTGGTATTTTCCAGGGCGGTAAGGTGAACATTATTGGTAATGGTGTCGTTCTGGCTCCAGACCTCTTCATGCAGGAGGCTAAGGACTTGGAGAAGAGCGGTCATGACCTCAAGAGCCGTCTTCATATTTCCAAGAAGGCTCATCTCATCATGCCTACTCATCGTGTGCTCGACGCAGCCATCGAGGCTTCTAAGGGTAAAAACAAGGTTGGTACAACTGGTAAGGGTATTGGTCCTACTTATACTGACAAGGTAAGCCGTACTGGTTTGCGCGTGGGTGATATCCTTGAGAACTTTCAGGAGAAGTATGAGGCTCATAAGGCTTTGCACCTCAAGCAGATAGCATCTCTCGGTTATACTGATTTCGATATCACTGAGGTAGAGAAGACTTGGATGGAAGGTATCGAATACCTGAAGCAGTTCTCTATCGTTGACAGCGAAGTGGAGATCAATAAGGTGCTCCGTTCTGGCAAGGATATTCTTTGCGAGGGTGCTCAGGGTACTATGCTCGATGTTGATTTCGGTTCTTATCCTTTCGTTACTTCATCCAATACTATCTGTGCAGGTGCTTGTATCGGTTTGGGTATCGGTCCTAACCGCATCGGTAATGTATATGGTATCATGAAGGCTTACTGTACTCGTGTAGGTGCTGGTCCTTTCCCAACTGAGTTGTTTGATGAGACTGGTGCTAAGATTCGTGACCTCGGTCATGAGTATGGTGCTGTTACAGGACGTGAGCGCCGCTGTGGTTGGTGCGACCTCGTACAGTTGAAGTATTCTGTAATGGTAAATGGTGTTACTGAGCTTATCATGATGAAGAGCGACGTGCTTGATGGTTTTGATACCATCAAGGCTTGCGTAGCATACAAGTTGAAGGATGGTTCTGTAACTACAGACTTCCCATACGAAATCGACGATGTAGAACCTGTATATAAGGAGTTCAAGGGTTGGAAGACCGACATGACTCAGTTTACTTCTGAGGATCAGTTCCCACAGGAATTCAAGGATTACGTAGCTTTCCTCGAAGAGTTCCTCGAGACTCGCATCGGTATCATTTCTATCGGTCCAGACCGTGAACAAACTATCGTAAGAAAGTAATTTATAATATAGTGTTTAATGTTTAGTGTTTAATTTTACTTTGAGGGTAGATATTGCGCTGAACATTAAACACTAAACATTTAATATAAAACAATAATAAATGGCTCAGAAACCAAGTATTCCAAAGGGTACTCGCGATTTCGGACCTATCGAAATGGCGAAACGCAATTACATCTTTAATACCATTAAGGATGTATATGCACTCTATGGATTCCAACAGATAGAAACACCTGCCATGGAAACCCTTCAGACGCTGATGGGTAAATATGGCGAGGAAGGTGATAAGTTGCTGTTCAAAATTCTGAATTCCGGCGACTATATGAATAAAATCAGTGATGAGGATATTCATTCTTTAGGATCATTGAAGTTGGCAGCAAAACTTTGTGAGAAAGGTTTGCGTTATGATTTGACCGTACCTTTCGCTCGTTATGTGGTTCAGCATCGTGATGAACTTCAGATGCCGTTCAAGCGTTATCAGATTCAGCCAGTTTGGCGTGCAGACCGTCCACAAAAGGGTCGCTACCGCGAGTTTTATCAGTGCGATGCGGATGTGGTAGGTTCTGATTCCTTGCTCAATGAGGTGGAGTTGATGCAAATTGTGGATACAGTTTTCACCAAGTTTGGTGTTCGTGTCTGCATCAAAATCAACAACCGTAAGATCCTGACTGGTATCGCAGAGGTAATCGGCGAGGCTGAGAAGATAGTAGATATTACCGTGGCTATCGATAAGCTCGATAAGATTGGACTTGACAATGTGAATGACGAACTTCGTGCTGATGGTATCTCAGAAGAAGCTATCGAGAAGTTGCAGCCAATTATCTCATTATCAGGTTCTAACGATGAGAAGCTTGAAGTAATTGCTAAGGTTTTGGAAACTTCAAAAATCGGTTTGAAGGGTGTAGAGGAAACTAAATTTATCCTTGATACGCTGAAGACTGTAGGGTTGAAGAATGAGATTGAACTGGATCTTACTTTGGCTCGTGGCTTGAACTACTATACCGGTGCTATCTTCGAAGTAAAGGCACTTGATACTCCTATGGGCAGTATTACTGGTGGTGGCCGATATGACAACCTTACTGGTATCTTCGGTCTTCCTGGATTGAGCGGTGTGGGTATTTCTTTCGGTGCAGACCGTATCTATGATGTACTCAATGCTCTTGACCTTTATCCAAAGGAGGCTGTGAATGCCACACAGGTTCTCTTCATCAACTTTGGTGAGAAGGAAACTGCATACTGTCTGCCTATCGCACGTCAGGCTCGCGAGGCAGGTATCCGTGCAGAAATCTTCCCTGACAAGGCTAAGATGAAGAAGCAGATGAGTTACGCCAATGCCAAGAATATTCCTTTCGTGGTTCTTGCTGGTGAGAATGAGATTGAACAGGGTAAGGTTACCTTGAAGAATATGGAGAGTGGCGAGCAGCAGTTGGTTTCTGCTGATGAACTTATTGCTGTCATCAAGAAGTAATTTACTTAGGCGTCATCAAGAAATATTTTTCTGTAACTACTCAGTCTTCAAAAAATAGGGTACACGTATTCAAAGGAGGGCTAAAA
>USJD01000143.1 GCA_900554835.1 uncultured Prevotella sp.
CAGGAGGAAGAGCATTCTCAGGAGGTTGAACTGAATGAAGATCTGCCTCAGGAGGAAGAGTTGTCTCAGGAGGAAGAGCATTCTCAGGAGGTTGAACTGAATGAAGATCTGCCTCAGGAGGCAAAGAAGTCTCAAGAGTGTCTGTTGGATGCAGAGTTGCAGTCTCAGGAAGGTGGACAGAAAGATGAACTGCCTCAGGAAGTGAATACTCCGATTTCTGAAGAAACGGTTGCTTTGTCTTCAGAATTGAAAAACGCTGAGATATCAGAAGATGATATTCCTGAGACTTCAGAAGATAATATCTCTCAAACTTCAGAAGATGATATTCCTGAGACTTCAGAGGATAATATCTCTCAAACTTCAGAAGATACTATTTCTAAGACTGAAGAAAACGGTATTCCGGAAGAAGTTGGAATGCTTATTTCTCATTTGAAGGAAAACGATTCTGGAGCAGAAGAAATAGAAAGGGTGGAAGAAGCTAAAGTTAAAGAAGAGGCAGAAGTCTCAAAAGCAGCAGAAGCCCACGTTGAGAAAACGCCTGCAGAGGAGAAGGTTGTCGTTTCGCAATCGAATGTGGAGAACAAGAAGCAGTCAGAATATGACGAGACACTCGATGAAGACGAAGCTTATGCTTCAGACCGTCACCATTTCGTGATACCAAAATATGTGGTCGCCTTGGTTTGTGTGGTCTTTGTTGCTCTGTTGGGTGGCTTATGCTGGTTTGCTTTTACTTACGGAAAAATGCAGGCGCGCCAAGAGCAGATGGAGATGCAGTTGAAGGCTATCAAACCTCAGCCTCAACCAAAACCTAAGCCAAAGGTAGTTGCTCCTGTAGATACAGCGAAGTCTGTTGCTTCCTTGGATGATAAAACAGACGCAGAGAACGCTCCGGCTAATGGGGCTCAGGCAAACAATGAGCAGGCAGACCATGCTCAGTTGGCAATGAAGAAAAAGGCCAAGCTGGACAGCATCCGGATGGTGCAAGCTAATAATGCCGTGAAAATGGCTGAAAAGGCTTCGGAGTATCTCAACGATCCTCGTATCAGAACGGGTGCTTATCGCATTGTGGGCGTAGAAAAGACTGTGACGGCTAAGAGTGGTCAGACTTTAGCAGGATTGAGTAAACTCTATTTGGGGCCTGGCATGGAATGCTATATGCAGGCCATTAATGGATGTTCTGAGATAAAATCAGGACAGAAAGTGAAGATTCCAAAACTGGAACTGAAAAGAAAAGGGAAAAAGAATTAAATCTGCAATGATACTGATTCTATTTTCATAGTAGGATATAAAATTCCCCCGCTTCATCAGAATCAAGCGATTCTTGTGGAGCGGGGGATTTCTTTTTCTTAATCCAAGGAAGGGTGATCCCAAGGAAATTTCTTTTTCTTTGATCCAAGGAAGGAAATTCTTTTTCTTCTTGGATTAAGTTTATAATTCAAAAATACCCTTCAGGGCAGCGCGAGCAATCTTCTCGTATTCTTCACCGAGGTCAGCAAAGCGCAATACACAGTTGGCTGCAGCATGCTTGATACCCATATTGTCACCTTGCAAGGCAACTGCAGCCTGGTCGAGAAACTCATTGATTCCTCTCTCGTTGGCTTCCTGTCCGTTGGCGAAAAGTCTTGCCAACAGTTGGAATCCAGCTATCTCATAAAGCGTCTTGTCTGTGGCAATCCATTCATAGGCAATGGCAGGAGCATAATCCACATGCTGCAGAAGATTGAATGCCAGCATCTCTGCCATTTCTTGGCTCTTGACCTGTTCCATCCAAATATCTGTTATCTCTGGCAGCATCTTTTCTGCCGGCATGATGAGGGTGGCAAGTATCTTGCATTCACGGATGTCTTCCTTCCAGAGTTCAATGGCCAGTTCATAATCCTTGCCATATTCCAAGGCCATCTTCTTCAGTTCTATGAAAGGTACGCCCCAGTTGATCTTATAGCCTAAGCCTTTCTGGGTCATCGACTGAGAGGTTGGACCACTCATTAAGAGGCGAAAACTTCGCTTGATCTTCATCAGCTTCTGATGAGTTTCTTCATTCATGTTTATTTCCTTTTAGAGTTTCTTTACTGATCTGATTCCGGCTTTCTGCTACAGTTTCATCACTTCGCAGAACATGCCGTCAAACTGTTCTTCGATTCCCTTTGGTTCTTCCTTGAAAATACCATAGAGGGCACTTCCGCTACCGCTCATGGAAGCGTAGGCAGCACCTTGGTCGTAAAGTTTCTGCTTGATGGCTGCCAACTCCGGGTGCATCTTGAAGATAGGTTCCTCGAAATCATTGACAAGTTCTTCTTTCCAGGTTTCTATCGGTTGACGCACGATATCACGGCAACTCTTGGCTGGTTTCTTCGGGGTGATGGCACTGTAAGCCTCCTTGGTGCTTACGGCGACGTCAGGTTTTACGACACAAAGATAGTATCCTTGCAGATTGCCATCAGGACCATCTGCAGGCATCAGTACATTTCCAATACCCTCCGCATAAGCAGGTTCTGCTTCGATGAAGAAAGCACAGTCGGCACCCAGTCGGGCTGCATAACGTTCCATTTCCGGATTACCGATATTGAGCCGGAAACGCTCATCGAGAAGTCTGATCATGAAGGCTGCATCCGAAGAACCGCCGCCAAGACCGGCTTGAGAAGGGATATGCTTATAGAGATGAGTGTGGATGCGTGGCAACTGATAGTCGGCTGCCAGAATATGGTAAGCCTTTACCACCAGATTTTTCTGCTCGTCACAATCCACAGCATTGCCTGTCACCTTCAGGTCGCAGGCAGTATCGCTCGGAAATTTCTCATCCATGTATTTGATTTCCAATGCATCATACAGTGGGATGGGATAGAAGACGGTTTCCAGATTATGGTAACCATCCTCTCTTTTGCTTACGATGTTCAAGCCAAGGTTAATCTTGGCACATGGAAAAACAATCATAGGCTCTTTTTTTTTAAAATTATTTGGCAGCCTTGCGGAATGTCTCGTTGTTAACTATGATCTTGCCTTCCTCTACATCGATGATGGCCTGATCCTTGATATCTGTATCCATACCCTTGCTTATGAGCATGATGTTAGCTTCAGAACCCTGTGGTTGTACCATGAACTCCCATTTGTAGTAGTTCTTCTTATAGTTCTTTGTGGTAACAGTAAAGTCGCTGTTCAAAGTGATGACTGTCTTCTGGTCAAGACTTGCATAGTCACCTGCAGCCTTCTGCTGGAATGCAGAGTCTGTGATTACTTCTACTTCTACTTTGGCAGGTTCTGCTGTAGTTTCTGCCTTTTTGTTGCCGCAAGATGCTGCGAATACCAACATGCCCATGCAGAGGGCCATCATAATTGACTTTTTCATACGTTAAAGATTTTGTGTTATTAAATTATTGTTGCTTAAATTTAACTCCTATTTCGGCAATTTTTTTTTCAGTTCTGCCTTAATTGATGTAAGCCAGAATTCCGCTTACCGTCAGCATCACCCAAATGGAAATAAGTCCTGTATATATTGGATATCTCTGATATTTGAGTTTTAAGCCATCCGGTTTAAACTTGTCTGTATAATTTCTTGCGAAATATCGGAAGACATAGTATGAAGCCGTAGCCGTAATCAGTCCGATAATCATGCCCACGAACAGGTCGCCTGGATAATGTACTCCGAGATAGATGCGAGAGTAGCTCATCAGCAGCGCCCAGAATGTGAGGAATATCGTCAGCTTGGTGCGTTTCACTAGGAACATCGCAAAGAATGCCATACTCCATGCGTTGGCTGAGTGGGAAGACGGGAATCCATATCTGCCGCCGCGATACCCGAATACGACATGCACCATCGGCGAAATCGGATTGTCGGGGTTGCTTGGTCGCATGCGCTCTACCATCGGTTTGAGGAGGGTAGAGGCTGTCTGGTCGCAGATGAATATAATGGCGACGATGACCAGCAGACAGGTAACTGTTTCCTTGATATGGAAATTGCGCAGCATCACGTACAAGAAGCTTGCGTAGAATGGTATCCAGACAAACCTGTCAGAATACATGGTCATGAAATAATCCCAATAATGGTTGTGGAGACCATTGAAATACAGGAATATATTTGTGTCTATTTGATTCAGATAATTAATGATTCCGTCCATGTTTATGTTTTATTTTTTGCTGATGTCATCGTAAAGTTTCTGCAGGTAGGCCTGGCCCCGTTTCAGGTTGTAGCCTTTCTTGCCCTTGTCAGATACAGTTTTTCCTGCCTTGTTATCATAGATGATTGAGTTTTCTTCCGTGACAACTCCAAAGGCGTCCGGCACGGTGAAGAAGGCAAATTTCGGTGTGGCATCGCTCAGCATGTTCTTGGAGAATAGGAAGTC
Source organism: uncultured Prevotella sp. (assembly GCA_900554835.1). GTDB lineage: Bacteria > Bacteroidota > Bacteroidia > Bacteroidales > Bacteroidaceae > Prevotella. Next base: position 4,338 of record USJD01000143.1, read on the forward strand.
ATCGTGCTTGATTCCCAACTGCCCTAAGAGCGTAGCTGCAATGTCGTGCTGGGTTCCTATCAGGTTTATCTTCATCGGTTTGGCGATGGCACCACCGGCAATGATAAGCGGTATCTGATAGCGGCTTCTGTCGAAATTGTCCAGATGTTCCTTATAGGCTCCCACATGGTCTGGCACCAAAATCACGAGTGTATTCTTCCAGCGTGGCAGTTTGCTATATTGCCGTATAATGCTTCCCACCACACTGTCTGTATAAGCGAAGGCATTGAGACGCTGGTCTTTCAGTCTGTGGTAAGGCACCTCGAAAGGCTCATGACTGCTGGAGGTCTGGAAAACCCTGAATCTCGGTGCTCCGTTCTGTTCCTTTCGGATGTCATCCATCAGTCTGTTGGCTACCAGATGGTCGTGAACGCCCCATTTGCTGAGTTTTTCATCTATCGGAAAATCGGCATCCGAGATGATCTTCTGGAATCCCTGTGATATCAGGTAGGAACGCTGGTTGGCGAAATCCACATCTCCTCCATAATAATAAGCGGTCTGATAATGACGCTGATTAACCAATGATCTGGCGATGGAAGGCAGATGGGCTGTCTTGGCAGGATACCTCATGATGCTGGTGGTAGGCTGTGCCGGATAACCGCTCAGGATGGAAACCAGTCCTCTGTCGGTGCGGAAACTGTTGGCATAGAATCGGGTGAAGAGGATGCTCTGTTGGGCTATCGAGTCCAGTTCTACAGCCACATCCTTCTGTGTTCCCATAGACGGCATGAGGTCGCTGGCGAAACTTTCCATGATTACGAGAAGTATATCGGGTGTTCTCCCCATAGCCTCTGGCTTGAGCAGCGGATAGGTATTATCATCGCTTTGACTGGTCATGGTGGCGAAAATCTTATTTGCTTCCTTCTCGTCCATAAAGCGATACTGCTCGGCGAAATTCTCCTGATGGGCAAGAGACTCCATCAGACTGAACATCGGGTTCACTGCCGAATGGTTTACGTAACTGTTCTGACTGAAATATACTTTGCCAGTATTGGCGGTAGAAACCGTTACACCTCCTCTGATGGGAAGGAATAGCAGGCCTGTAAGCAGCAATATGATGATGGAAGTGCGCCCACGGTGTCTGTCAAAATCACTTGATACACCATATGGACGGCAGTAAGAGCCATATCTTCGCTTTTTCTTTTCCCTGATGGTCAGCGAGAGCACGAACCAGATGGCTACAGCGCAGAGTATCAGACAGATGAATCCTAACAGGTCCACCCAGATGCTTGTGCTGGCAAAGGCATCGGCAGGCGATGTGAAGAAATAGAAGAGCGGAGTACTGTCCAAAGGAAAATTCCAATAGGGATACAGGGCAATGTTGAGCACGAAGCAGAAACTCATAAACACAGCAATGATGCCGAAATAGATGGAGAATACAGGGCGTATGATTTCTTTCTTGATCCAGATAGAGGCAAGAAGCAGCAGGGCAGGAATGGCCGTAAGGTATCCCGCCATGGAGAGGTCCAGCTGCAAACCGTGCCAGATGACGGCCAGCATAGTACTGAATGGATCTTCCAAAGGCTGGGCTGCTGATGCATGAGTGAGAAGCATGAACAATGGCTTCTGCAGCACAAACAGCACTACCAATATGAGATATATTTTGAAAAAACGCTTAATCTGTTTCATTCTGCCAAATTTAGTAGTTGTTACACATTATTATATATATCTATTAATTATCAATACACATGTAGGATTGTGTAATACTTAGATGATATCTGAGTAATTCACATGTTGTACATCATGCATCATAGATATGTTTTTAGATGTTCAACAAGCCATAATATGGCTCGTATTTTCTGCAAAATTACTCAATTTCTTTCATATAAGCAATTTATTTGACTTAAATTTCAAAAAAGAGTAAAAAAAATTTGGATGTTTAGCGAAAAAAGACTATCTTTGCGAAAGAAACAAACAAATTTTATGATATTAACAACATAACATTATGGCTAAGTATAATATTACCCCAAAGAAAGAAAAGAATGCGCGATACCAAACGCTTCTGAGTGAAGAGACTAAAGACCGCTTACGCGATGAGATTTTGAGAATTGTAGTTACTGAAGGTAAATACAAGGATAAGGAATATAATACCCGTAAGTTGGCAGAGGATTTGCATACCAATTCAAGATATGTATCTGCTGTCTGTGCTACTCGTTTCCATAAGAACTACCCAGAGTTGGTAAATGATTACCGTGTGAATGATGCAATGTCACTTTTGACAGACAAGCGCTATCTGAATATGACTATCGAGGATATTGCAGAGATGGCTGGTTTCAGCACTCGCCAGAGTTTCTACTCTAATTTCTACAAGCGTCTGGGTGTTACTCCACGTCAGTATCGCCTGGATCACATCGCTAAGTAAGAGTGAAATTTGGGGACAAATTGAGCCAAATTAGCTCTTGTGTCAAATAAATGATATGTTTATTAAGGGCAAAGCCAATTGGTCGCATTTCAGTTATGGAAATGCGACCAATTGGCTCTTTGTGTTTATTTAGAGACCTATTTTTAAGAGGCTGTTTCTTAAGGAGGCTTTTTAAAGAGGACTTTTTAGAGATCTAATTTAGAGACCTCCCTTTAAAAAGGGACTTATTATATTTTGTAATAGGCTCATATATTAAATCCCTTTCATTTTGATTGCAATTATTTTCTCAGGAAACTTTTGAGAATTTTGGTCTTTGCATTTTTCCCAATCTTTCGAATTGCCTTGTCTCTAATCTGTCTTACTCTTTCCCGTTTCAGATTCATATCTTCTGCGATTTCTGCCAAAGTGATATGGGCGATGCCTATTCCATAGAATTTTCTGATAATTTCCTGTTCTCTTTCATCCAGTGTTGCGATGCAGTTCTGCAGGTCATCCATCATCTGTTGAAAAACAGTACTCTCATCTGCTATCAGGGCATCTTTGTTGATTATGATGTCGAGTAGGGTATAGTGAGTGTTCTCGCTCAGTGGCGCATCAATAGATACTGCACTGTTTGCAGAACGTGTCATCAACTTGCGGTCGCTTTTAGGAATACGGCAGACACCGCTTTGCTGCGTGATGGCCTGTTCCATAGCCTTGCGGATGAATGGGGCTGCATAACCTACGAAATTGGTGCCGCGGTCGGCATCAAACTTCTGGGCAGCTTGTAGCATGGCGATGTAGCCTTCGCTTACCAAATCGTCGAATTCTACACCTCTACCTACATATTTGTTGGCTACAGATTTCACGAAGTTGAGGTTCTCGCCAACTAATTTTTCTATATTGTTTTCTTTCATAATCCTGTTTCTTTGGTTTCGTATGGCAAAAATACTATTATTTTTTTATACTCCCAAATTTTAATCCCAAAAAATGAAGGAATAAAGGGATTATTATATTCATTGACAGATTGGAGGTTGCACAAGAAAACGAGGGCTTGCCAGTTTCCCGACAAGCCCTCTCGAATTCTTCATCTTATTACTTATACTCAAAAACCTGTTTCCTAACATGAACTCTCTTATATCAGGTACAAATTAATGAGATATGTAATGTATTATTTGAAATATCTCTTGTAGAGACCGGCAAAGCCTGCGCAGTGGCGAGCCTCATCCTTAGCCATCTCGTGTACAGTATCGTGGATTGCATCAGACCCCTGCTCCTTAGCCAACTTGGCAATGCGGAACTTGTCCTCGCAAGCACCCTTTTCTGCTGCGATACGTGCCTCGAGGTTGCTCTTGGTATCACCCAAAACCTCACCGAGAAGCTCTGCAAAGCGAGAAGCGTGATCAGCCTCCTCGAAAGCATAACGCTTGTAAGCCTCAGCGATTTCTGGATAGCCCTCACGGTCTGCCTGGCGTGCCATGGCGAGATACATACCAACCTCACCGCACTCACCATTGAAATGGTCCTTCAAGCCCTTGATAACGTCCTCGTTGACGCCATCCTTATAAGCCTGACCCAAAACGTGAACAGTTGCGAAAGTCAAGTCGTCGTCAACTGCATTCTCCATTTCCTTGAACTTGTCGGCAGGTGCCTTACAGATTGGGCACTTCTCAGGTGCTTCAGTTCCTTCATAGATATATCCACATACGGTGCAAATAAATTTCTTCTTCATAATGTTCTTGTTTTATAAGTTAATAATTCTATTTCAGTTTTGTATATACTATATATTAATAATGTGTCAATGTGATGTCTGGCGGTAGCTCTGCTTATTTTGCCTTGCGCTTCTTTTCCTCGTTGAGTTTAGCACAATCAGCGCAAATTCCCTTGTAGTAGAGCTGTTGTTCATCTACGATATTCCCCTCTATCACCTTTTGTTTGGTCATCTTGGGTGCCTTCTCGTCGAAGAGGTCAATCACTTTTCCACATTTCTTGCAGAAGAAATGAACATGAGGAGTCGTGTTTCCGTCATAACACACACGATGCTCATCAATGGTAATCATTTGAGCAGCATTCTTCTCGCTCATCATTCTCAGCGTATTATATACTGTAGTTCTGCTGAGTGTAGGTATTGTCTTATACAATTCTTGATAGACATCATCGATAGTCGGATGGATAGGATGCGTCAGGAGATAATCCATGATAGCAATTCTCTGAATCGACGGACGGATATCGCATTCGATAAGTCTATTGTATGCTACTTTGCCATTATTCATATTCTGTTGCTTTTTGATTTCGATTGCAAAGATAGAAAGATTTTCTGAAACCACCAAATAAAAATTGGAAAAATTACAAGTTTATATTGTAATTTTTCCAAAATCTAAATAAATCTATATAAGCAATGGAACATTTGTCCTTTCTTGATGAAAAATTTCAAAGTCCGGTTTGTATGTACTATTTTGCCATGTGATGGTAATTTTTTTTCCCTTGATGGATAATTTTTAGCCTTGTTCTAATGTTGTTTTATGGCTGGTGGTTTCA
>USJD01000144.1 GCA_900554835.1 uncultured Prevotella sp.
GATTGTGAAGATTACTGCTGATGGGCTTGAGCAGATCAGACCTGCCAATAAGAAGATGCAGATCTGTTCTTTCCTGTGGGTTTATTATGGTTTCCCAACTTCTACCTACGAGGGACGTAATGTGGAGGATGTGCGCTTTACCAATGGTTGCAACCTCGCCAAAACCGACGATGTGGAGGTGGATTGCTGCAGTGGTATTCCTGATTCGGGTACGGGTATGGCTATGGGTTATGCTGCTGGTAAGGGTGTGCCTTACCAGCGTTGTATTGCCAAATATACGCCTACTTGGCCTCGTTCGTTTACTCCAAGCAACCAGAGTATGCGCTCTTTGGTAGCTAAGATGAAACTGATACCTAACAAGGCGATGCTCAAAGGCAAGCGAGTTCTTTTCTGTGATGACAGTATCGTAAGAGGTACCCAGTTGCGTGATAATGTGAAGGTTCTTTTCGATCAGGCTGGTTTGAAGGAATGCCACATGCGAATCGCCTGTCCTCCATTGGTTTACGGTTGTCCATTTATCAATTTCACTTCTTCCAAGAGCGACATGGAATTGATTACTCGTCGTATCATCGAGAAGTTTGAAGGCGATGCCAATAAGAATCTTGATAAATACGCTACTACGGGTTCTCCTGAATATCAGAGAATGGTGGACGAGATTGCGCGTCAACTCGGTTTGACTACTTTGAAGTTCAATACCATCGAACAGTTGATCGAGGCGATCGGCTTGCCGAAATGCCAGGTCTGCACCCATTGCTTTGATGGCAGCAGCGACTATACTCTGCATGAATTTGCAGATCAGGAATAAAATAAATGAGGGTGTGTCATGGTCTTATGACACACCCTCATTTTTTGATTGGGCGTTTATTTTTGTTTCCGTAGAATAATCAGGGTTACACCGGCAAGAATAGCAACAATACCGAGCGCAAGCTGCAGGGTAAAGGATTCTCCAAAAATGCAGACGCCAATCACGACTGCGGTAACAGGTTCCAAGGCTCCCATGATGGCAGCAGGGGTACTGCCGATGAGATTGATGGAAATCGTCATGAAGAAGAGCGAGAGTACCGTTGGCAAAAGAGCGAGTTGGGCTGCACAGAGCCACTGCTTCGGTGTTTCCAACATTTGGAAATTCTCACCCGAAATCCACGTGAAAAGGGCAACGGTTATCAGACCGAATACCAATATCCAGAAGGTGAATTTGACATTCGACATGGTGTTGTTCTTCCACTGGTTGATGGAGATGATATAAACCGCATAGAGCAGGGAGGAGGCCATCACAAGGGCAAAACCCGCTGTGCTCAACTTGGCATTTCCATCTCCCTGATAAAGGAGTCCGACGCCTGAAACGGCGAGAAGAATGGCGATGGTACTGGTCCAGGTGACCTTCTCATGGAAGAAAGCGGTCATCAGGATTGCAGTCATGATCGGATAGACAAAAAGCAGGGTACTTGCGATTCCTGCTGCCATATAGTGGAAACTGACATAGAGCGTAGTGGAAGAGAGAGCGAAGAAACTGCCTAAACATGCCAGACGGATGGCATGACCCCACTTGATGGCGAAACTTTCACGGCGTACCAGTAAGACGATGGCAAACATCGCTACTGCTAAAAGATAGCGATAGGTCAGGACGGAACCAGAAGAAAATCCGTCATGGTAGAGTTCTAAAGTACCCAATGGGTTGGTACCATAACAAACGGCGGCAATGATGCCCGCCAGAAAACCTTTAACTTGATTACTGTTCACTTTTTTGTTTTTTATATTGTTGATTCATTTTGGGCAGCAAAGGTACTCATTATTTTGATAAAAAACGCTTTTATTCCAGCATTTTTCCTTTTTTTGTATTTTTCTCTTTGTCCTTCGGGTGAAAAGTTGTACTTTTGCCCCCAAATATCGGTTTTTTCATTGAAACCGATGATGGTTTAAAGATAAAAAGTTGTATTATGGAACCCATTCGTAAAATCGAAAAGGTGAGCCTGAGAAATCTCCGCATGGAGGATTATGACCAGCTCGCTAAATCTTTCAAGCGTATCTACGCTGATTCTGACGTGTTCTGGACACGCCAGCAAATCAAGAAACTCATTACTATATTTCCTGAAGGTCAGGTTGTCATCATCGTGGATGATAAGATTGTAGGATGTGCCCTGTCTATCATCGTTAATTATAATATGGTGAAGGGTGATCATACCTATGCACAGGTGACTGGTAACGAGACTTTCAATACACACGATCCTAATGGTAATATTCTCTATGGTATTGAGGTGTTTATTCATCCTGATTACCGTGGCTTGCGATTGGCACGCCGTATGTACGAGTATCGCAAGGAATTGTGCGAAAAGTTGAATCTGAAGGCGATCATGTTTGGTGGTCGTATTCCTAACTATCATAAGTATGCGGATCAGATGCGTCCGAAGGAGTATATCGAGAAGGTGCGCTCCCGTGAAATCTACGACCCGGTACTCACGTTCCAGTTGAGCAATGATTTCCACGTACGTCGTGTTATCCGCAATTATCTGCCAAGTGATGAGGAGAGTGAACACTGCGCCACACTGTTGCAGTGGGATAATATCTATTACCAGCCACCAACGGATAGTTTTGTAGATAAGAAACCTACGGTGCGCATCGGATTGGTTCAGTGGCAGATGCGTCCTTATGCTTCTGTGGATGATCTCTTTGAACAGGTGGAGTTCTTCGTGGATTCCGTGTCTGACTATAAGAGTGATTTCATTCTTTTCCCAGAATACTTTAATGCTCCGCTGATGGCGAAGTTTAATGACATGGGTGAAGCGCAGAGTATTCGTGAAATGGCTCAATATACGGAACAGATTCGTGACCGTTTCCGTGAGTTGGCTATCAGCTATAACATCAATATCATCACGGGTTCCATGCCACTGGTTAAGGAAGACGGGGCACTTTATAATGTGGGCTTCCTCTGCCGCAGAGATGGTAGCGTGGATATGTATGAGAAGATTCACGTGACTCCTGATGAACAGAAATGTTGGGGATTGACAGGTGGTAGCAAAATCCAGACTTTTGATACCGACTGTGGCAAGATAGGTATTGTCATCTGCTATGATGTGGAGTTCCCTGAACTCTCTCGTCTGATGGCACAGGATGGTATGCAGATTCTCTTTGTACCATTTATGACCGATACGCAGAATGCCTACTCTCGTGTGAGAGTCTGTGCACAGGCGCGTGCTATCGAGAATGAGTGTTATGTGGCGATTGCAGGTAGTGTAGGCAACTTGCCTCGTGTGCATAATATGGATATCCAGTATGCGCAGAGTGCCGTATTTACGCCATGTGATTTTGCTTTCCCTAATGATGGTAAACGCTCGGAGGCGACACCGAATACGGAAATGATCTTGATTTCGGATGTAGATTTGAATCTTCTCAATGAGTTGCATACGTATGGTGCTGTTCGCAATATGCGCGACAGACGCAAGGATCTTTATGAATTGAAAAAGAAATAATGTACAAGATAGAGATATCGGAGCGGACGCTCCATTTCAAGGTGCCGGCAGGAACATCGAGAGGCGTTTATACCACCCGGCATAGTTTCTTCCTCACGTTATCCTCGGATGAAGTGCCGGGCGTGAAAGGTGTGGGCGAATGTGCTACGCTCCCGGATTTGAGCTGTGATGCGAAACCGGAATATGAGGCGACGTTGCGTCAGGTCTGTCAACTGGTGGAACAGATGGGGCGTATTCCGTATGATATGATTCGTGCCTATCCGAGCATTACTTTTGGATTGGAATCGGCATTTGCAGACTTCTTCCATCAGGTAAAGGTGGCTGCAACTGCTGATCCTTCCTCTGTCATCTTGAAGGAATTTGCGGTACCGGCTTGGGCAAATGGCTTGGGAAAATTGTATGATACGCCTTTTGCACGCGGGGAAGCGGGGATTACCATCAACGGACTGGTGTGGATGGGCTCTTACGATGAAATGTTAGGAAGACTGGAGGAGAAACTGAAAGAAGGTTTCCATTGTGTGAAACTGAAGATTGGTGCCATCGACTTCCTGAAAGAACTGGATTTGATCAAGTGTATCAGAGAGCGCTATTCCAAGGAGGAGGTGCAACTGCGTGTGGATGCCAATGGAGGTTTCTCACCAGAGGATGCGATGAGTCGCCTGGAAACATTGGCAAGATACGATATTCATTCCATCGAACAGCCTATCAAACAGCATCAGTGGCCTAAGTTGGCTGAACTCTGCCGGGAAACTCCGTTGCCGATTGCGCTTGATGAGGAACTGATCGGCGTCAATGTCCGTTCGATGAAGCAGGCGCTATTGGATACCATCCGTCCGCAATATATTGTTTTGAAACCTTCGCTCCATGGAGGTATGTATGGATGTGAGGAATGGATCTCCCTTGCCCGGGAAAGAGGAATTGGGAGTTGGATTACATCCGCTTTGGAAAGCAATGTAGGACTGAATGCGATTGCCCATTTCTGTGCGAAGGTCTATGGAGAGGAAGCGTATGGTGCTGAGGCTCCTATGGCACAAGGACTTGGAACCGGACAGTTGTTTGAGGATAATTTGCCGAGCCGATTAGAGATTCGGGGAGAAAAATTGTTTTTTCTTCCCTAAGTCTCCTGTTCTTTCTTTTTGAAACCAATAAAGGGAATACGATGGACTTGAAGGATTTTTTAGAGATATGGGGAAATGAGGAGGACAGGGTGCTGGTGCATACCAGTGGCTCTACCGGTAAACCGAAGGAGATGTGGGTCGAGAAGGACAAGATGCGAAACTCGGCTCGCATTACCTGTGATTTCTTGGGAATTCAGTCCGGTGACTCTGCATTTCTCTGTTTGCCTCTCGATTATATTGCAGGCAAAATGATGACAGTGAGAAGCATCGAGAGAGAACTTCGGCTCGTTTGTGTCGAACCCTGTGGTCATCCTCTCTCCAGTGAAGCACTTCAGCAGGCTACTGCTGTTGATTTTCATACATCATCTTCCTGCTCTGCTTCTACGATTTTAGAGAAAGGTATCGATTTTGCTGCCATGGTGCCGATGCAGGTATTCAATTCGCTCAGCGTGCCAGAAGAAAGGGAAAGGTTGGGGAAAATTAAAAACCTGATCATTGGGGGTGGAGCGATTGATGAGGCACTCGCTGCTGAATTGATGACTTTGCCGGAAGAGGTTGCAGTTTGGAGTACTTATGGCATGACGGAGACGCTGTCGCATATCGCCTTGAGACGACTGAACGGACCGGATGCGAGTGAATGGTATCATCCCTTTGATAGCGTAAAGGTGGAAGTGAACCAGGAGGGATGTCTTGTGATTGATGCACCCTTGGTTTGTGCTGAAAAGTTAGTGACCAATGATATTGCTGAACTGAAAGTGATGGATGCTTCCGAGTCATGGGGTAGCCATCGGGTTGCCTTTCGTATCAAGGGCAGGAAAGATTTTGTGATCTGTTCCGGCGGTGTGAAAATTCAGATAGAGGAGATGGAGGATAAACTTCGCCCATTTCTCCTGTCTCCGTTTATGATAACGAAGAAGAAGGATGAAAAGTTTGGGGAAATGGCTGTACTCGTCTCTGAAGATGTGGATCTGAAAGAAGTAGAACGGGTTTGTAAGGAGCAACTTCCTAAATTCTGGGTGCCGAAACAGTTCATCCATGTTGACAAGATACCGATGACGGAAACGGGAAAAGTAAAAAGAGGGGGCTTTTTCGAAAAATAATAGTGAAAAAGATACTTCTTGTAGCACTGGTTGCTTGCAATTAAGATATTTTTTTGTATTTTTGCAAGTGGAATGAGAATTCTATGGTTAAAATCGAAATCTAATAATAATTATATATCAAAGACTAACAAGATGAAATTGACAAAAACTATTCAGACTGTGGCTTTAGCCTCTTTGTTGGCTTTGTCACCTGCGGAGATGATGGCTGCCCAAAAGGGTGGTACCTTTACAACGGGTGACAAGACTTTCCTACTCAATGGCAAGCCTTTTGTCGTGAAGGCGGCTGAGTTGCATTATCCTCGTATTCCTCGTGCTTACTGGGAGCATCGCATCAAGATGTGCAAGGCTCTTGGCATGAATACGGTTTGTCTCTATGTGTTCTGGAATATTCATGAACAGAAGGAAGGCAAGTTTGATTTTACTGGCAATAATGACGTGGCTGCTTTCTGTCGCCTCTGTCAGAAGAATGGTATGTACGTCATTGTACGTCCCGGTCCATACGTTTGTGCTGAGTGGGAGATGGGCGGTCTGCCTTGGTGGCTCCTGAAGAAAAAGGATATCCGTTTGCGTGAGCAGGATCCTTATTTCATGCAGCGTGTGGAAATCTTCGAGAAAGAGGTGGGCAAGCAACTGGCTCCTCTCACTATCCAGAATGGGGGCCCTATCATCATGGTGCAGGTTGAGAATGAGTATGGTTCTTATGGTAAGGACAAACCTTACGTAAGTGCTATCCGTGATATCGTGAAGAAGAGCGGTTTTGATAAGGTAAGTCTCTTCCAGTGCGATTGGTCTTCCAACTTCCTCAACAATGGTCTTGATGATCTTACTTGGACCATGAACTTCGGTACGGGTGCTAATATCGACAACCAGTTTAAGCGTCTTGGCGAGGTGCGTCCGAATGCGCCTAAGATGTGTTCTGAGTTCTGGAGCGGCTGGTTTGATAAATGGGGAGCCCGTCATGAAACCCGTCCTGCCAAGGATATGGTGGAGGGTATGGATGAGATGCTTTCCAAGGGCATCAGCTTCTCACTCTATATGACCCATGGTGGAACCAGTTTCGGTCATTGGGCAGGTGCCAATTCTCCAGGTTTCCAACCGGATGTGACTTCTTACGATTATGATGCGCCTATCAACGAATGGGGCTTGGCTACTCCTAAGTATTTCGAACTTCGTAAGATGATGGCGAAATATACGGATGGCAAGAAATTACCTGCTGTTCCTAAGGCTCCGATGTCCCTCATCAGTGTGCCAACCTTCCAGTTGAATGAATACAGACCATTGAGCAATGGTATCACCGGTGAGAAGGAAAGCAATAAGCCTTTGTCATTTGAGGATATGGACATGGGTTGGGGTACGATGGTTTATACCACCACACTGCCGGAAATCAAGGCTGGTGCCACCCTGACAGGTGAATTCCACGATTTTGCTCAGGTATATGTCAATGGCAAGTATGTGGGCAAGATAGACCGTGTGAAGAACGAGAAATCACTCGATCTGCCTGCCGCTGCTGCGGGTAGCGAGATGACCATCGTAGTGGAAGGTATGGGCCGTATCAACTTCGGTCGTGCCATCAAGGACTATAAGGGTATTCTTGGCAACGTGACCATCTCTACAGCTGATGAACTCTGCGACATCACTTTAAGTCCAAAGCAGTGGAACAACCAGATCATTCCTGATGATTACAAGAATGCCATCGATGCGCTCAATGCACCGATGAACAGAATGGCTGGTCTGAAGACCAAGGCAGGTTACTATCGCGGTTATTTCAACATCAGCAAGGTGGGCGATACCTTTATTAATATGGAGGCATTCGGCAAAGGACAGGTTTATGTCAATGGTCATGCGCTTGGAAGATTCTGGCAAATCGGTCCTCAGCAGACTTTGTACTTACCAGGCTGCTGGTTGAAGAAGGGCAAGAACGAGGTAGTAGTACTCGATGTCGTTGGTCCGAAGGGTGAGGCTGGCAAACCAGGTTCTTCAGTAGCTCCAACAGCATTCTGCCAGAATAAACCAGAGTTGGATAAGTTGAACCTTGAGAAGAGCAACAAGCATAATGATCCAGGTCATCGTATGGATTTGAATTCTGATGTTCCAGTGTTGAAGGCAGATTTGAAGGCAGGCAACGGTTGGCAGACACTCAAACTTGACAAGCCAGTAACCGGTCGTTACTTTGCCATCGAGTGCACCAGCAGTCAGAGCGGTGACTCACAGATTGCCATTGCTGAGGTATATCTCCAGGATGCGCAGGGCAACCGGATTGACCGCAACAACTGGGTTGCTTATTATGCAGATAGCGAGAAGGGTAATTCCACGCTTGACAAGATGTTTGACTTGCAGGAAAGTACCTATTGGCAGACCGAGAAGGGCGCTAACTTCCCACACCTCTGTATCGTAGATATGGGCAAGGAGGTAACCGTATCAGCCTTCGAATATCTGCCAAGAGCCGAAGAGGGTGCTCCAGGTAGTGTGAAGAGTTTCAAACTCTTTATCAAGAAGTAAGATGGGGCGCAATCCAGCTCCAACTACCCATAAATGATGATTTTTGGCATCAAGAGAACGATTTAACATATTTCCATCTCTTAATTCGAAATAAATTTGTAATTTTGCAGTCCCATTCCTAACAAGGGGAATCGGGACTGCATTTTTTATGTAGTTTCCGATGGGTCCCACAAGCAGGAATCGGGCTAAATACATCAACAAAAAACAAGAAATAGGGACATGATAAAGAAAGAGAAAATCGCTATCGTCGCTGGTATTGGTGCAGTTATTGGTATCGGAATTACATTCTTGGCAGCTGTAGGGCTTGACAAGAAGAAAGGTGTGGCGTATCTCAAAATGTGCCATCGTAAGAAATAAAACCCAGTCGCAATTCTGTGATTGGGCTTTTTTGTTTACAAACGTTTCGTAAAAATAGCTCAAGACATGGGACTGGCGACGAACGTTTTTGACAAACATCGAGTGTGTATATACATTATTATATAATTATTAACTATTTAAATATAAAGGAACATTGATTATGAGAACAGAATGGAGAGGTTTCAAAGGAAACAAGTGGCAATCTGAGGTCAATCTTCGTAACTTCATTCAGAACAACTACACCAGCTACGACGGCGATGAGTCGTTCTTGGCAGAACCTACCCAAGCTACTGATACCCTTTGGGGTATGTTGAAGGAACTCCAGAAGCAGGAGCGTGCCAAGGGTGGTGTGCTCGATATGGAGACTGAGGTAGTATCAGGATTGACAGCATACGGTGCTGCCTACATCGGTGAGGGCACCAAGGATTTGGAGAAGGTAGTGGGTCTTCAGACTGATAAGCCATTGAAGCGTGCTTTCATGCCATACGGTGGTATCAAGATGGCAGAACAGGCTTGTACAACATACGGCTATG
>USJD01000145.1 GCA_900554835.1 uncultured Prevotella sp.
AGCGCTCCTGTTTTGGGAACAGGTGGTCGCAGGTTCGAATCCTGTCGCCCCGACAAAAAGCTAAGAAGTCTATTCTTCTTAGCTTTTTTGTTTATATATAAAAGCCGTTGTACTTTTATATCATGTCAAGATTGGGTAACATTTAAAAATTAGTATAGCTCATGATTATTACAATAGCCCGCCAGTGTGGCTGTGGTGCCGTCAATGTAGGCAAATTGCTGGCAGAACATTATGGTATTCCTTTTTATACCAGAAAGAGCTTGCTTCAGATGGCAAGCGAGAGAGGTGTGCTCGATGAGATGGAGGCATTCTTTGATGAGCGCCCAGTAGATGAACTCCTGTTTGCCATGTCTTCCTTTGGTGAAACTCGCAAAGATTCCACGGAAAGACCTTTGCGTGTACTTGCTGACATGATAGGAGATGAGAACTGCATCATCATTGGCCGTTGTGGCAATTATATTTTCCGTGAACGTAAGGATTTGGTTTCCGTATTCTTGAAGGGAACGATGAAATCCCGTATTGCAGATATCCAGATGGAACAGAATCTTTCCTATGAAGATGCGAAGGAGTTTGTGGAACAGTTAGACGACTGTCGTGTGGCATATCATAAGTATTATACTGGACTTACCTGGGGAAATGCCAATGATTATGACATTTGTCTGGATAGCGACCGGTTGGGAACAGAAAAAACAGCCAGTATGATTGAGCGCTATGTGGAGCAAATCGGTTTGGAAAACGAAAAGTGATACTAAAATTAACTTGAAATCATGAAGTTTCTTATTCAATTTATGATAATCATCGCTTTCTCATTTTTGGGAGAGCTTTTGCATTATTTTCTTCCATTGCCTATACCAGCCAGTATATATGGTATAGTCTTGTTGTTTGTTGCCTTGGAGTTGAAATGGGTCAAGGTGAAGGATATCCGTGAGACGAGCAGTTTTCTCATCGCAGTCATGCCAGTCATGTTTATTCCTGCAGCTGTAGGACTTATTGATTCCTGGAAGTCGATAGGCAATTCCTGGCTGGAGTATATCATTGTAACGGTATTGACTACTTTTGTAGTGATGGGAGTCTCTGGTTGGATTACACAATTTGTTATCCAGCGTAACAAGGTACAGAAAGAAAATAAGAAGTAATTAACTAAAATAATAAGGGAGAAAACAAGATGGAATTGTTTCAGGAATCAGTATTTTTTGGAGTACTTGTCAGTTTGGCATCGTATGGAATAGGTTTGGCTTTGAAAATTAAGACGGGTTGGTCTCTTATGAATCCGCTCTTGATAGCGATCATATTGGTCATTTGTGTATTATTGTTTACAGGTGTAAGTTATGAGTCGTATAGTGCAGGTGCCAATATCATCAGTTATTTGCTGACGCCCGCCACAATTTGTCTGGCGGTACCATTGTATCAGCAGGTAGAATTGTTGAAGAAGAATTATCGTGCCGTCATGATTGGTATCTTGTCGGGAGTGTTGGCAAGTTTGTGTTCCGTACTTATCCTTGCATTACTATTTCATTTCGATCATGCTTCTTATGTTACGTTCTTACCAAAGTCCATTACGACAGCCATTGGTATTGGCGTATCAGAAGAATTGGGCGGTCACGTATCAGTTTCAGTAGTTGTCATCATCGTAACGGGAGTTCTTGGAAACATCTTTGCAGAGAAGTTCCTTTCTCTTCTTCGCATCAAGGAACCGATTGCCAAAGGTATCGCCATCGGTTGTTCTGCCCATGCTTTGGGTACGGCTAAAGCGATGGAGATGGGTACCATAGAGGGAGCGATGAGTAGTCTTTCAATTGTGGTTTGTGGTGTGATGACGGTGATAGGTGCATCTTTTTTTGCTCTTTTCTTGTAGCTTTTGCACAATTTGCATAAAAAATGGCTTAAAAGCGATACTTTTTTTGGTGGTTTGCTTAAAAAACGTTATCTTTGTCCTGCAAAAATATGAAAAAAGGCAGAATGACCCTACTTCATATCATAAGCAGGATTTCACAGGGCAACGCATACTTCGGCAACCCCCTATGTAATCTGCAATCAGTAAAAGAAATGATAAGTTTGATCGAGACATGTAAAAGTAGTTACAAGTTTCGATTAACCCTAAAAGTGTCAAAACCATTCCACTCATGATTAAGTTTTTAGACTTACAGAAGATTACTTTGCTGCATGCGGATGAGATTCATGAGGCAGTTAGTCGTGTAATAGATTCCGGTTGGTATCTGCAAGGTAGTTCGGTTAAGCAATTTGAAGAACATTACGCTCACTTTATCGGTACCCGCCATTGTGTAGGTGTAGGAAACGGCTTGGATGCCCTGACTCTCATCTATCGTGCTTACATGGAGATGGGTTTGATGAAGGAGGGGGATGAGGTGATTGTTCCTGCCAATACCTATATCGCTTCCATCTTGGCTATTTCAGAGAATGGTCTGAAACCTGTTTTGGTAGAACCAGATCCAGAGACTCTTGAGATAGACGATGCTCGTATAGAGGAAGCAATCACGGAGCGTACCCGTTCTGTGATGATCGTCCATCTTTATGGGCGATGCGCTTATACTCAACGAATTGCTGATATTTGCAATAAGTATCACTTGAAATTAGTAGAGGATAATGCTCAGGCACATGGTTGCCGTTATATCGGTGAACCTGCTGTTCAGGAATCTGCGCAGAAAGGCAAGCGCACTGGTAGTTTGGGAGATGCTGCCGGACATAGTTTTTATCCAGGAAAGAATTTGGGAGCATTGGGAGATGGCGGTGCTGTTACCACAGATAATCAGGAATTGGCAGAAGTCATTCGAGCTTTAGCCAATTATGGTTCGCATAAGAAATATGTCTTTCAATATAAGGGCCGTAATAGCCGTTTGGATGAGATTCAGGCAGCAGTACTTGATGTCAAGCTCAAGTATATAGATGAGGATAATGCCCGTCGCCAGCAGATAGCCCGATATTATTATGACCATCTCCAAGGTTTGGAGGCCCCATCTGTGCATTCAGCAGGATATATTCGTTTACCCAAGCAGATGCCAGATGCGAGCAATGTCTATCACATTTTCCCGATCTTCAGTGATCGTAGGGATGAGTTGCAGCACTACCTTTCCGCTCATGGTGTCCAGACATTAATCCATTACCCGATAGCCCCTCATCGTCAGGAATGCTATCCAGAATTATATTCCCTTTCTCTTCCCATCTCAGAGCAGCTTCATCAGGAAGAACTGAGTTTACCGATAAGTCCTGTCATGACATGGGTTGAAGTGGAAGAGGTGGTGAAGTGTATTAAGTCTTATTTCCCTTTAAAGGGATAGCTTTTTTATGTCACAAAATGGAACGATAGCAAGAAACATTCTCATCATGTACATTCGTATGTTTGCCATGATGATAATAGAATTCTACATCAGTCGTGTATAGTCTCAAGTGGCTTTTTGCCATCAAGAGCCATTAGGAAAGTGGGCGAACTTTTCATTTTATCAGAAAGATGGTTGATAAAATATAGAATAATTTGCAAGTTCTTGCGTTATTATAAGTATGAGTAAGAATTCGGTTATATTATATTTTATAGGTTTATTAAGCTTCGTAAGTTTGTCTTCCTGTATGGATGATGAGAATTTTTCTTCATCCCGGGCAGACTTGCTGACTTTTTCTACTGATACGGTAAGGTTGGATACTACCTTCTCGAATGTGCCGACACCTACCAGAACGATGTGGGTTTACAACCGTTCAGGAAAGGGTATCAGATGTAGCAATATCCGACTGGAAGGTGGTAATCAGGAAGGTTTCAGAGTGAATGTGGATGGTACGTTTCTCGGACAGGCAGCTGGTTTTCAGACAAGTGATGTCGAGATCCGTAAGGGAGATAGCATCCGTGTATTCGTGGAACTGACTTCAGCTCTGCAGGAGAAAAATGAACCGCAGCTGGTGGAGGACGATCTTGTCTTTACCTTAGAGAGTGGGGTGCAGCAGAAGATTAATCTGCGTGCCTTTTCATGGGATGCAGAGATGCACAACGGCCTGGAAGTGAAGAAAGGTGAGGAAACCATCTTGGGTGAACCAGATGAAAGCGGCTACCAGAAACCAATCGTCATCTATGGCGGAATCAAGGTGGATAGCTTGGGTACACTCACTATCAGAGAGGGTGCTACGCTTTATTTTCATGAGAATGCAGGTATTGATGTATATGGTAAACTGAAGGCTGCAGGTACTGCAGAAAAACCGGTTACGATGAGGGGCGACCGCATCGACCGGATGTTCGACTATCTGCCATACGACCGTACTCCCGGACAATGGCAGGGCATCCGCTTGAGAGAGGCTTCTGCTGATAATGAACTGAAATATACTGATCTCCATAGTGCTTATCATGGTATTGTAGTGGATTCCTGCGATCTTGCTACCCAAAAATTGCTGGTAGAAAATTCTACTATCCATAACTGCCAAGGCTATGGCTTAGCGATTTCTTATGCCAGGGTACAGGTTTATAATACGCAGATTTCAAATACGCTCAATCATTGTCTCTATGTAGAGGGTGGTCATGTGAATGTCAACAATAGTACGATTGCACAGTTCTATCCGTTTGATGGCAATCGCCGTTCTGCTATCGGTTTCAAGGCTCCTATAGATACATTGGACGTCAGAAATTCTCTCGTTACGGGATATGGTAATGATGAGGTGCTGTGGACACCAGTAGAGGAAGAACCGCTCAAGTTCAGTTTCGACCATTGTGTGTTGCGTACCGAGAAGATGATGACGGAGGACAGTCTCCGTTTTACCCATGTCGTCTATGAAGATGTAAAGGATACCACCATGTATGGCGAGAAGCATTTCTCTGTTTTCGATACAGAAAATCTGATTTATGATTTCCACTTGTCTGCCAAGTCTGCTGCCATTGGTGCAGCCGACCCGAAGACCGCTTTGACTTATGACCGCAATGGTCTCAAGCGCGAAGAAGACAAGGCTGATGCAGGATGCTTCCTGTATCGGGAGGAGAAAAAAGAAGAGTAGTATTTCTTTTATGACTTATCAGGAGAAATGTAGCTTATGAAGATGAGTACATATAGAAAATGGGCCTTGTGCTTTTTGGGGATGAACTTGATGTTTGTCCCTTCTTTGGTTTCTGCCCAGCGCAATGATGAGGCTACCGAGCAGTTGGGTAAAGCTTTGGAGTATTTTACTTCTCAAAAATATCATGAGTGCCTGATGATTATGCAGGACTTGGAGAAGCAATACCGGCTCAATCCCAGATACAAGGCCTATTTAGGTGTCTGCTATTATTACGAATGGGATTATGAACATGCTAATAAGTATCTGACAGAGGCGATACCCCAGTTGGCTCTGTTTGCCCCTCATGAGCGGTCGTTCTATTATTGGGCAAATGCAGAAAGTCTTTTCAATCTGCAGAAGTACAAGGAGGCCATTCCTATGTATGAGGCAATGTTGCCGTTGTGCTATGAGAATGAAAAGCCGGATGCCTATTACCGCTTAGGTTTCTGTCATCTGTTTATGGAAAACTGGGTGGGGGCATGGAATGAATTTCTCAAGGCTCAGGATGCTTATCAGAAATATAGGGACACACCCGACATGCAGGCCCGTATCATACAGGTCAGCCACATGTTGGATGGATTGAAGCCTAAGGTGATAGGCATTGTAATCAGCGATCTGCTGAAATAGTTATCTCATATTGGCATCTACGAAAGAGAAAGGAAGCAGGTCCTTGATGCTTCTGAAGCAATAGATGCCCTCCGTGCCATAGAGAAGAATGCGTACCGGTTGCTTGTAGCGGTCTTCTATTTCGAGGATGACCTGACGGCAAGCTCCACATGGGGAAATCGGATCCTTGAGAAATCCGTTGGCATTTCTTGCAGCGATGGCAATGGTTTTGATGGACAATTCCGGATGGTTGGCCTGTGCGGCAAATACTGCCGTTCTTTCAGCACAGAGTCCTGATGGGAAGGCTGCGTTTTCCTGGTTGGCACCGATGACGATGCTACCGTCTTCCAGAAGACAGGAGGCTCCCACATAGAAGTGACTGTAGTTGGCGTATGAATTCTGGGTAGCAGCAATAGCTTTTTCCACCAGGTTCTGTTCTTCCTGGCTCAATTCTTCCAATTGTACAAATTGGTATTCAATTTCAATTTTTCTTTCTTTCATAGTTCTAAGGAGTTTTGGTTTTGTAACAGATAACTGAAACCTATTTCTACTGAAAATAGGTTTCAGTTATTTTTTTTATTTTTGAAGTTTATATAGAAGACTATTTTGTATAGAAATCTATTAGGTTTGTGATAGCTCTCTTGCAGACAGGGCAGAATTCTGGCGTGTCATTGATGCGCATACGGCAATCCTGGACGCCACGATATACTCCCTTGGTGCTGTAGCCGGCACCTTCAAAGACTCCCACCTTGCTTTCTGCCACCTTGGTATTCTTTGAGAGAGGGGTCGGAATTGGTGTTCCCTTCTTTACCATGTCTTTCCACTTGCTGGAGAAGTTCACCAGCGTGGTGATGTTTGGCTCCCAAGGTTCTACGTCGTGTGGGTACATCGGAATCTCTTCGAAATCGTAGGCGTATTCGTCTGCGAGACCAGCAAAGGAATGTCCGAACTCATGTACTACTACTGGCTTGTACCACTTGTGGTGGGTGGAGGTCAGGTTGTATGAATTGAGGATTCCGCCTCCACCATATTTCTTGGAA
Source organism: uncultured Prevotella sp. (assembly GCA_900554835.1). Lineage (GTDB taxonomy): Bacteria > Bacteroidota > Bacteroidia > Bacteroidales > Bacteroidaceae > Prevotella. Next base: position 6,672 of record USJD01000145.1, read on the forward strand.
TTTACCAGTACGATGATGTGCTCGTATGGGGTTCCAGCCAACCAGTTGTGCAGGTCCTTCAGGTGGAGTGTGGTCAGATATCTGTCGCTATAGAATGTATCAAAATGAGAGTGGAGTGCAGTATTCTTCCAGATTCCTTTGGCAGGTTCGCTCGTTCCGCTTTCTTCAGATGGTGATTTTACGGCGATGACATTGAATCGGTCACGCATTTTCTTGAATGGCTCATGATTGAAGAGCGCTTCGTTGGCATCCTTCACGTCTTTGATGAAAGTATCCATCTCTGCATCAGTGTATCCCTCAGCTACGTAAGCAACATGGATGCAACGAGTTGTATCGGCTGCCTGCTGGATGGTTTCGTATGCTGTCGGCTTCTCTCCCTTGTGGTGGATGAGGATGTCGGTAGGCACTACCTGATGGGTGAGTGACGCAGTAACCTCACGGCGGTTGTTGAAGAGTGACAGGGTGATATCCACCGTGTCTTTTGGCATCGGTACGAGGAAGACATTCTCGAAACTCTGCGTATTCTTCTTAGCCTCCGGGTAGGAAAGCCATTCCTGAAAGAGGGTAGAGAAGGAGTTGCGATAGATGACCTCACCTGTCTTGTGGGCACGAACTGTGATTTGTCCGTTTCCTTCTACAGGTACTTCGCCCAGACGCTGTTTTTTGCCATACCAGCGAGGCATGACGTTCAGTTCATCTACTGCAATCATCTGTTGCTTAGCGTTTCCTACGAAGGTATAATCTACTCGCAGGGTTTTGTCAACGAAATAGTCGTTGAAGTTTTGTGCCAGGAGTTTGCCTGGCATCATGAGCATAGCAAGAGCTGCCATGATCAGTGTTTTCTTCTTCATTTTCTTTTCTTTATTTCTTTATCTTACTTTCAGTCTGGCTCCAGGGTATATCTTGAAGTCTGGCTCAAGGTGATTCTTGGAATAGAGACTCTTCAGTCTGATGCCATATTTCTGTGAAATGCTGTACATGCTCTCGCCCGGTTGTACGATATGAGGGCGTTTCTTGAACTGTTTAGGCGCTTTCTTGCGTTTTTTCTTCAGATAGATGACATCTCCCTTGTGCAGGATGTCGTGTTTGTCTCTTTCGTTGTACTTAGCCAATTTTCTCCAACTGATACCCACTTCCTTTCCGATGCTCTTGAAGGTATCTCCTTCTCTGGCATATAGATAATAATTGTCGTTGAAGATGTGGATAGGGTGCAGAAGTCCTTGTGCGTTGACCGGCTGATCTGTACCGCTATGCTCTGCCATGAATTTGTCGTAGCGTTTTGCCTTGTCATAATCATGGAGCTTGTACAGTTCGATAATCTGTATCAGTTTGTTGGCATACTGTGGATTGGTAGCATAGCCACATTGTTTCAGTCCTCGTGCCCATCCTTTGTAGTCGGTAGTGTTCAGTGAGAAAAGCCGGGCATATCGCTGTTGCCGTGCCAGAAATCGGCTATGGTCTTCGTAGCTTTCCCTGGCATCGCTATATACACGGAAACATTCGCCACGGGCGTCATCGTCGTGGTATTGCGTAGGACCAGTCCATGAAGTATGGCATTTGATGCCGAAATGATTGTTGCCCTGTCTCGCCAGGCTACTTCTTCCCGCAGCGCTCTCGAAGAGGCCTTGTGCCAGCGTGATGCTGGCAGGTATCCGATATTTGAGCATCTGCTCGATAGCGAGATCCTTGTACTGGTTGATATATGTCTGATAAGTCTGGTTCCACTTCATCTGTGCGCCTGAAGGAAGGGTGCACAGCAGAAGAGCCAGACCTATGATATTTGCTTTGATTCTATTCATACTGCAAAAATATAAAAAATAGTTTATTTTCGCTTGTTTTCTCTTATTTATTTATTAATTTTCACTTTTTGTATGCTTTTTCGATATTATTTGATTATTTTTGCAGGAAAAAAGATGAGCGCAAGGATATTGATAGCTTTAGGCTCTAATCATGAGCAAGAGAAGAATGTGGCTTTCGCAATGGAGCGTCTGCGCAGCTTTTTCCCCGGCATCTCCTTTTCGAGAATGCTATGGACCGAACCGATAGGCATAGCGTCTGACCGATTCGTGAATGCCCTTGCCTTAGCCGATACGGATAGGGAGCAGGAGGAAGTGGAACGGATATTGAAGCAGATAGAGAAAGAATGCGGAAGAACCCGAGAGGAAAAGATGAAAAATATCATCAGATTGGATCTCGATCTTTTGCAGTGGGGTACAGTCCGGCTGCGTGAACAGGACTGGGAAAGGGGTTACGTCCGCCTGTTGCTGCAGGAGATGCAATGGGCATTCTGATAATTTCATAAACTTATAGGGAGTTATACGATGCAAAAGTACGTATTTTTTATAAGTGATTGAGAATGAGATAAGTTTTTATCTCATAAAAAGAAGAGGTTACGA